>JASLLL010000001.1 GCA_030747075.1 Gemmatimonadota bacterium | reverse complement strand
CGGCGTGCGGGGAGGCTAACCGATCGCCGCGGGGATGCCCAGCGTGGGGTGGTCGTGCGTGCTTGGCGCGCGGGGAGCGTGCAGTGTCAAGGAGGCGGTCTCTTCGCAGTAGGTCGCCGCGGGCCGGGGCGGGGCCGGATGCACACGCGCCCAGAGCGGCAGCGGGCGCCATGCGCGGGTGGTTGCGGGTCTGGCCATGGGGCACCTCACGGAGAGGGCGCGAGTGTAGCATGGCCAACCCACCTCCCCCGCGCCCGGCATTGAACCATCCCCCCCCCTCGTGCATAATCGCCCCCTGAGCGGCGCGCGCCCGTGCGGCACTTCGCACCACCGCAACGCACCCTTCGCGCCCCGCGTTCTTCAGAGCGCCTCGGGCGGTGGCCGCTCGCAGCGCGTCACTCACGACTTCCCCGGGGGGGCACCCATGAGAAGAGCCTGGTTCGCATTCGGGATGCTGTCGATGGCTGCCGTGACGGCCGCATCGACCGCGATCGCCACCGACCTTCCCGTTCGATCTCCGCTGCCCGTTTTTGTTGCGCCGGACGAACCGCAGTTCATGCTGAACCAGATTCTCGTGAAGTTCGATTCCGGGATCACCCGTACGGAAGCGGCGGACTTCTGCATGAACCGGGGGGCGACGATGCACCGGGTCGGCCGCGATCTCGGCTATGATGTCGTCGAGTTCCCCATGATTCACTCGCCGGACGCGGGCCGGGCCGCACGCGACGCGGGTGACCACGAGACCTGCCGCCGGATGCTGGAAGAAGCGCGCGCGCATGTGCTCGACACCGTGGCCGCATACGAGTCCAGCGGTCTTGTGGAATGGGCGCGGCCGAACCATCTCTTCTCCTGTCTCATGACGCCGAACGATCCCTACTACACCTGGCCCGCAAGTTGGCCGAACGACAGCGCGCCGGATCAGTACTGGATGATTCAGGTGAATCCCGAAGATGCGTGGACCGCCACGACCGGAGAGAACACGCTGATCGTCCTGACCGACTCCGGGCTCGATCTCGACCACCCCGATCTTGCCGACAACATCTGGACCAATCCGGGCGAGGTGCCGGGCAACGGCGTCGACGATGACGGAAACGGATATGTCGACGACATGCACGGGTATGACTTCGCGGGAAACTGGGTCGGCGACCTGTGGGGATCGCCCAGCGAGGACTCCGACCCGGATGTGCGCGCCGGGGACCCGTCCTGCGGCGACGGCGACGACAACAACCTTGACGGGTACGCCGACGCGGGCGTGGGGCACGGCACCATGACCAGCGGGGCCGCCGCGTGCGTCATCAACAACGGGACGAGCTTTGCCGGAGCGGCCGGTGGCGCGAAGATCGCGATGGCGCGCTGCATGTCGCCGGAGGGAACGGGCACCGAAGCGATGATTGCCGCCGCGTTCGAGTATGCCCGCCGTGCGCCAGCCGATGTGATCAGTTCGTCTCTGGGTGGCCCCTCGGCCATGAACAGCGTCCGCACGCAGATTCAACTGGCGATCAGTGCGGGCATTCCGGTGTTTGTCGCCTCCGGAAACTCCGGGGCGAACGAGCAGTCGTATCCCGCGGCGTACTCCGAGTGCTGTGCCGTCGGGGGCGCGAAGCATGACGACTCCGCGCGCACATCCATCACCACGCACGGGAACTGGCTCGACTGCGTGGCAGCCAGCGGCGATGTCTCCGGGTCCACATGGCTGGAACTCTTCTGGTCCGTGTATGTGGCAAGCGTCGCGGACGCGAACGGGTCCGGGTCGATCAACCCGGGGGATCCCATGCTGGCCGGAGCGGCCGGTACCTCGCTCGCGGCGCCGCTCGTGGCGGGGTTGGGCGCGCTTGTCCGGTCGGTGGCGCCCGCCTACTCGGCCACCCAGATCTACGACCAGATCTACGACCACTGCTACGACATCCCGCCCGCCGGATTCGACATCGAGACCGGGCACGGGCGCGTGGACTTCTCCGCGTCGCTGGCGGACTGGTCGTCGAGCAGTGTCGCCACCGGACCCTCGTCCGATTCCGCCGTGCGCGTGTTGCCGAACCCGTCGGGCGGCGAGGTGTCGCTGCTCTTCGCACCGGGCCGCGTCTCGGAAGTGCGCTCGGTGGAAGTCTACGACCTCTCCGGGCGGCTTGTTCGCACTCTTCCCGGAAGCGGCGACCTTCTCATCTGGGATGGGCAGGATGCGGACGGGATGACCACGCCGTCGGGTGTGTACTTCTTCCGCGTGCATTACGCGGACGGCACCGTGAGCGCACCGCGGAAACTGGTGAGAATCCGTTAGCGGAACCGGGGGCGGGAAGAGCATGACGCGCAGTCCGGGCGCGCGCATCGCGGGGTGCATCGCGCGGATGGAAGACGGCGGGGCGGGGGGAGCCGCCGCCGTCTTCCTGGCAGCCACCTACCTGCGCGGAATCGCCGAAGGTGTGCTGGAGGAATCGCAAACCCTCGGGTTTCGCCTGGAGACGGTCGCGTCCGTCGAGATGACCTTCCTTCACGGTCCGGCGTTCTACCTGACCGTGTTCTCGCTGGTCGCGCTATTCCTGTCCGTGTCGGCGCGCACATCGATGGCCCGCACCGCCCGGGCCGTGTTGCTCTGCTCTCCCGTCATCCTGATTCCGCCGCTGGTGGATGCGGCGATCCGGTCGCACGGGTACTTGCTCCACTACTTTCCGGACCTCCACGCCGCCGCCCGCGCCGCCGCGCTGACCTTCTGGCCGGGAGCCGACCTCCCCGGAGTGTCCCCCGGAATGCGAGTGGAGATCCTCGTGGCGTGCATCGGGGGGGCTGCGTACCTGCGCGCGAAGCGTCCCGGCGGCCTTTCGCCCGTCGTCGGCTTCCTGGCGGTCTACCTCTCCGCGCTGGCGGCCGGGTCTCTCCCCGCGCTCTACGCACTTCTCGCGGGGCGTGGCGGGGCGCCCGAGAGCGCGCTCTTCACGCCCGGCGGTCTGGTCTTCTCCGACAGTGGCAAGTACGCGCTGCTCCACCTGCTCGTTTCCTCCACGGTGCTTCTGGCGGCCCTCGCCCGCCACCACCGCACGCGACTCGGCGACCTCCTGATCGCCGCGCGTCCGTTCCGCACCGCGTTCTATCTCTTCGTGACCGGCTTCGGGCTCCTGCTCGGCTTCGTCTTTCTGCGCCCGCACTATCCCGCGTTGGCTGCGGACCCCTTCCTCGCGCCCGCGCTCCTTGGGGTACTGGCGACGATCTTCTTCCTCTTTCAGTCGCAGCTTCTCACGAACGACCTCTTCGACCGGCCCCTCGATCTCGTCTCCCGAAAACGCACCAGCCTCACTCTCGGGATTCTCGACGAAGGCGAAGCACGGGTCGCGGCGGCCGCGGCCGGGATTCTCTCGCTTGCGTTCGCGGCGACCCTCGGCTACGCGCCGTTTCTCATCACGATGACCGCACATGCGGTCGGCTTCCTGTATTCGTCGCCCCCGTTTCGCATGAAGCGGTTCTTTCCGCTGAATGCGCTGGCGATCTCGTTCTGCATTCTGCTCTCGGCGTATCTGGGGTTCTCGGTCTTTGCGGGGCGGCACACCGTCGCGGCGTTTCCGGGCGGCGTGGCGGCTTTCCTCTTCCTGTGTTCCGCGCTCGTCGTCTCCATCAAGGATCTTCCCGACGAAGAGGGCGACCGCGAGGGCGGCGTTCAGACACTCGCCACCCTTCTCGGTGCGCGTCGAGCGCGCATCGCCCTCGGTGGCGCCGCGCTCTCGGCGTATCTCTTCGGGCCGCTCGCGCTGGGGCGCCCGGTGCTTCTTCTGGCGGCCGTCCCCTGCGGAGTACTGACCGCGCACGCGATTCTCCGGGGGCGGGAGCGTCGCGTCTTCGCGCTTCTCTTCGCGGCGCTTCTGGTTCTCGGTGTGTGCGTCTTCAGGGGGTTTGTGCTGCCGCCGGAGTCCGCGCTTCCCGCGCCGGGAGAAGTCTCGGCGTTTCGCGCTCCGCCCTCGGAAGCGGGAGCGGTTCGCGCGGCGATCGCGGAACTCGAACGCGGACGCGAATCCGAAGCCGCGGCCACACTCACCCGCGCGCTGGACCTCTTCCCGCGCTCCGCACGCCTTCGCCTCGCCCGCGCGAGGATGCTGTTGGATGCGGACCCGGCGAGCGCCCGCCGCGATCTCCACTACGCGCACGCGTGCGGCACCGATCGCGCCGTTGCCGCGACCTACCTGGGCGATCTCGACCGACGAGCCGGAGATTTCGCGTCGGCGCGCCGGCACTATTCGGAAGCGCTCAGGATCGACCCGCGTTCCCGTGCCGCGAAGGCGGGGATGGCGCGGGTGGAGGGTGCCGCGCCCAACCGATGACCGGGGGTGCTACTTCCAGTGCCCGGAGACCCACTCCCGCGTCTCCGGGAGGCCGCCCTGGAGGATGAGGTACCCGTTGTGCGGTTCGCGCGGGGTGATCTCGTGATTCACGACGGTGCGCATGATGCGGCTCACTTCCTTGCGGTCGTCCGTGTGCCCGAGCGCCCATCCGAGTTTCATCACGGCGGTTTCCGGCAGCATGTTGTCCAGCGGCACGACCCCGAGATCGAGAAGATCCCGGCCTGTGTCGTACACATACATCTGCGCGTACCCCCACAAGGTCTGGACCGTCATCACCACATGAACGCCGGCGGCCACCGCGCGCTCCAGCGCGGGGTAGAGTGGCCGGTTCACATGGCCCAGCCCGGTGCCCGCAATCACGATCCCCCGGTATCCCTTCTCGACGATGGCGTCCACGAGATCCGGGCTCATGCCGGGATAGTAGTAGAGGATGGTGACGCGCTCTTCGTGCGCCGTATCAATCCGAACGCTCCGCGAGGGGTCCCTGCGGGCAAAGTCGTCCGTCAACAGATCGAAGGAGTCTTCGGAGACCCGGCAGATCGGGATGTCGCCGATGGTGCGGAACGCGCTCCGGTAGGAACTGTGCATCTTCCGGCAGCGGGTTCCGCGATGGAGAAGGCCGTAGCGGTCGGAGGTCGGGCCGAACATGCAGATGAGAACTTCGGCGACCTCTCCGTGTGCCGCCGCTCGCACCGCGTGGATCAGATTGAGCGCGGCGTCGGAGCTTGGGCGATCGCTTGAGCGCTGACTTCCCACGAGAACGATCGGAACCGGGCTGTTCTGCACCATGAAGGTCAGCACGGATGCCGTATGCCCCATCGTGTCCGTACCGTGGCCGATGACGATCCCGTCCACGCCCGCTTCGATTTCCGCGCCGATCGCCTCGGCCAGCGCCACATACTCCTGCCAGCCCATGTTCTCGCTGAACACGCCGAAGAGCTTCCTGGTGGTCAGATTGCAGAGATCCGCGAGTTCCGGCACCGCGCCGTACAGTTCCCCGGGAGTGAAGGCGGGGATGACGGCTCCGGTGCGATAGTCCAGCCGGGACGCGATGGTCCCCCCGGTGCCGAGCAGCGTGACGCTCGGCAGGTTCTCGGTCACGGGAAACTCGCGCTCGGGGATCTTGTACACCGCTTCCTTCCGCCCGAGTTCCTCCGCCGCGACGATGCGGTCCACATGGACGCCGACATTGTATCCGGTGGTCAGTTTCACCACGATGTGCAGGTCGTCGAAGTTCCCGCTGCGGGGAAGGATGACGCCCTCGAAGACGCTGCCCGCGTCGTTCGTGATGCGAACCTCGCTCCAGACCCCGACGCCGAGCTCCGTGAGCTTCTCCCGTGCGCGTCCCCCGTATCCTTTCAGCGCGTCCGGCTTCGTCATGCCGCCGCCCCCCCGCCGGTCCTCGCGCGGCCCGCCTCCGGCGCCCCGCGCTCCAGCGCGCGGCCGACCGCCCCCGCGACCTCCGCCACCGGCACCTTTCCGCGCAACTCCCGAAGTGCGCGCCCCGTGTGGTGCCGCGCGCGTGCGGCCGCGTCCAGCCCGCGCCGCTCTTCGCGGCGCTCCGCTACTGCGGTCGTGACCGCCTCCCGCCACCCGTCGGGCTCCTCCCCGATCCCCAGCGCACCCGCCGCGTCCGCCACCGTCGATTCCGCATCGCCCGCGAGAACCCGCACCAGCGCCCCCACGGCCTCACGCGCCAGCGGTCGCCGCTCCGTCTCCGCAAAGAGCGCCGTCCAGCGCGTCTCCCCGATGCTCTCCACATCCACGCCCGCGCGCGCCCACCCCTTCCAGCGCTCGCCGAAGAGGAAACACGCCCGCCGCGCTGCCGCCCGCGCAGGGTCGCCCGCGTCCACCCCGGCACTCACGCGCGCCGACCGGCTGCCCGCGTTCCCGCCGCAGGCCGCCACCGCCGCGTCGACCCGCGCCGCGCCGCCCCGGCGCAGTAGATACCGCACCGTGCTCTCCGGCACGCCGAGGGCGGCGTACCGCGCTTCCCGCTCCCACGGGGGCGGCGGCAGCGTGTCGGCGACGGCGCGCATTCGTTCGCGCGTGACGCGCGTCGGCGGGCTGTCCGTGTCCGGGTACATCCGGTCCGCGCCGGGGAGGATGCGTTCAAAGTCGGTGTGCCCGCTCTCGAACGGCTGGCGCGTTTCATGCGGCACGCCGCCGGTCGCTTCCGCCCACCGCGCGGCAATCTCCGCGACCGCCGTCTCCGTATCCGACTCCGGCCCGCGCACCAGCACCACGGCGTCCCGGTCCGCGCACCCCATCCGCGCGCGCAACTTCTCCAGTTCGCCGGGGACGCCTCCGCGCTCCACCCAGGTGCCGTCGGTCAAGGCGGGCGCGGGGTGGTCCAGCCCGGCAATCACCCGCACGCGGCCGCCGAGTTCATCGGCGAATACGCGGTCCGGCTGCGTTTCGTGCGCGTCCAGCCCCGCCAGCCCCGGAAGCCGCAGCGCACGCACCGTGAACGGCCCGCCGCCCAACTCCATCCCGGCCCGCCGCCCGGACTCCTCCACGAAGCGCGCCCAGCCGTCCGCTCGCAGCGCGGGCCAGTCCGACTCCGCGAAGAGGTCCGTCACATCCGCGTCTTCCGCGACCACATCCTCCGCGCACCGGAATCCGCGCTTTTCCATCTCCTCCCGGATCGCCAGGAGATTCAACTGTCGCACCGCTTCCCCGTGGACCAGTCGAGGCGCCCACCCGGCCTTCGGTACCCCCTTGATCTCCACGCGCCGCCCCCCGCGCACGGACACATTCACATCCTGACGGCTCGCGCCCATGCCGGTCCGCACATGCAGCGTGGACCGGTACACCCGCCCGATCAGCAGGATTCCCTCCGCCACCTCTTCCGGCGTGCGGAAGTCCGGAGCCGTGACCGCCTCCACGAGCGGCATCCCCAGCCGATCCGTGCGCCACACGATCAGGTGTCCCTGGTCGGAGACTTCGCGGCAGCTGTCCTCTTCCACGCTCATCTGAATGATGCGGATGTCGCGACCGCGAAACGGAAGCGACCCGTTCACTCCCACGATCGCCGTTCGCTGAAACCCCGTGGGGATCGACCCGTCCAGATACTGTTTCCGTGCGATATGGATTTCGTCGACGATGTCGCACCCGAGCATCAGCGCCTGTTCGATGGCGATGTCCAGCGCGTGCTCGTTCACGAGGAACGGCGGGGTGTCGTCCATCTCATAGGTGCAGACATTCTCGGCGTTCAGAAGATAGACGATGTTCTTCCGCGTCTTGAACTCCATCAGCGCGGTGCCGTCGTACTCACCCAGTTCCGAGAGCGTCGGCCGCATGTGCCGCAGGATGGTGCCGTCGTGGTCGCGGGTGTAGCGTCCGGCGGGGCAGCGGCAGAACATCTTGTGGTCCGTCAGGAGCTGCTGGTGCACCTCCAGCCCGCACCGGAACCCGACGGCTTCGTAATCCACCAAGCGATTCACGGGGCAACCGGCGTTTCATCCTGCCGCAGGTAAACCGTGCGCGTCGGGAACGCCAGTTCCACGCCGAGTTTCTCCGCGAGCCGCAGGATATCGAGGAAGAGTCGGTGCCTCGCATCCAGTTCCTTCGCCCAGTCCGGAGTGTTGAAGAACACATACAGCAACACATCCACCGAAGATTCCGAGAAGGTGTTGAGGTAGACATGGAAGTAGTCCTTCCGTGTCTCCGGGTGGGTGCGGATGAGTTCGCGGACGCCTTCGCAGAACGACTCAATCCGATCGGGCGGCGTGGAGTACGCCAGCGAGATCTTCGTGCTCCAGCGGCGGTGGGTTCGGACGCCGAGGTTGTCGACGGCGGAGTTGATGAGGTTCGCGTTGGGCATGGTGATGAGCGAATCGTAGAAGGTGCGGATGCGTGTGCTCCGGAACCCGACTTCCTCCACGGTGCCTTCCAGATCATCGATCACGATCCAGTCGCCCACCTGAAACGGTCGGTCCAGCAGGACGGTCAGCGATCCGAAGAGGTTCTTCACGGTATCCTGTGCGGCCAGCGCGAAGGCCAGACCGCCGAGTCCCAGCCCGGCAAGCAGGCTGGTGATGTTCACATTCAGGTTGTCCGCGACAAAGACGACCCCGAACGCCGCGATAAAGATCTTGAGCGACTTGCGGATGAGCGGGATGAGGACATCGTCGTAGCGTGTGGAGGTGGTCGCGGCGCGGCCCTCGAAATACGCGCTTCCGACATCGACGAAGCGGTAGACCGTCCACACGGCGGCCGCCGCCGCCAGCACCTTCACCGCGACGAGCAGTGCGGCGAGCGTGGCCGCGGGGAGGTCCAGTCCGCCCAGACCCGCGCCCCAGAAGAGCGCCATCGCCAGGAGCCCGACCGGGCGCACGAAGGGGCGGATGGACGCGGCGTCGCTCTCCGGCGCGAGGCGCAGGAGAATGCGCGATCCGGAGTTGGCCAGCACGAGACGCACCGTGCGGTCCACAATCACGCCGACCAGCGCCACCGCGAGCAGGCCGAGCCACTGCCAGTGTTCCAGAAGGAACCCGGTATGCCGGAGTTGCGCGGGCATCGTGGATCGGATCCACGCGGCGCCGGACTCCTGTGCCATGGCGGAATACGGAAACCACGCGACGGCGAAAGCCGCCAGGCGGGCGTGGTGTTCAAGACGCCCCTTCATGGACACCCCCTCGGGATTTCGGAGAAGCAAGCCCACGGAAGATACCGCAACTTCCCGGGGGAGACCGGAGGAAAATCTTGCCACTTCGCCCGGAGACCGGAGGAATGGGCGGATGAGACCGACTCATCCGCGGCCGATCGCCCCGGACCTTCATCGCGCGTCCCTCCGGCGGACGCTGCTCCCGTTCGGGAAACGCTTCTTCTGGGCGTTCCTCTTCTCCATGGGCGTGATCGCGGCGGGCACGGCGGGCTATGTGGCCCTGGAGAAGTGGAAGAGCTTCGACGCGTTCTACATGGCTGTCGTGACGGCTTCGTCCGTGGGATACGCGGAAGTGCATCCGTTGAGCCACGCGGGCCGGGTGTTCACCGTCGCGCTGCTTGCGCTCAGCGTGGTCGGTCTGGGGATCTGGTGGGCGCTTATCACCGCATTCATCGTCGAGATGGACTTCGCGGGTGTCTTTCGGAGGCGAAGGAACATGAAGAGAATCGAGAGTCTGTCCGACCATCACATTGTCTGCGGAGCGGGGCGCGTCGGGCGCGTGCTCGTCGAGGAACTGGCGACCGAGGGCGTGCCTTTCGTCGTGATCGAGGTCGACCCGGACCGGGCCGCGACGCTTCGGGACACCGGCGAGGGCGTTCCCGTGATCGAGGCCGACGCGACACGGGAAGGAACGCTCGAAACGGCGGGAGTGGTCCGTGCGAAAGGGTTGGCCGCGTGTCTGTCCAGCGACGCCGACAACCTCCTCCTTTGCCTCACGGCGCGAGGGATGCGTCCGGACATGGAGATCGTCGCCCGGGCGAACGAAGAGGAATCGCTGGAGAAACTCCGCCGTGCCGGGGCGAACCATGTGATCTCCCCGCCGGTCACCGGGGCGAAGCGGATGGCGGCCTCGCTGGTGCGGCCGAGCATCGTGAGTTTTCTGGATGCCGCGACGCTCGGCTCGGACATTGCGCTCCGGCTTGAAGAGACCACCATCCCGAAGGGCGCGTCCATTGTCGGGCGGAGTCTTTCGGAAGCGCGCATCCCGCAGCGCACCGGGCTGGTCGTGCTGGCGTTGCGCCGGGGGTTCTCCGAAGACGCGCCGAGTTACAACCCAGGCCCGGAGACGCGGCTGGAAGCCGGGGACACGATGATTGTCCTCGGGCGCGAGGAGCAGATCGCGAGCCTCCGGGAGTATGTGGGGAGCGCGTCGGACGAGTAGCGAGCACGAGAGGGCGGCCGTCAGACCGCCCCCCGGTTTCTCTGCCGCTCAAACGGCGGTGCGCTATCCTTCCTTCAGCGCAGTCACCAGTTCCTGAATGGCGGCCTTGCCGTCGCCGAACATCATCAGCGTGTTATCCATGGCGAAGAGCGGGTTCGGGATCCCGGCGAAGCCCGGCGACAGGCTCCGCTTGACGATCACCACCGTTCGCGCCTTGTCCACATCGATGATGGGCATTCCGGCGATCGGACACCCCGGATCCGTGCGCGCCATCGGGTTCACGACATCGTTCGCCCCGATGACCATGCACACATCCACCTGATCCATCTCGGAGTTGATGGCGTCCATCTCCTTGAGCTTGTCGTACGGCACATCGGCTTCGGCCAGGAGCACATTCATGTGCCCGGGCATGCGGCCCGCCACCGGATGGATGCCGAAGTCGACACGGCACCCGCGCTCTTCCAGCAGGTTCGCGAGATCCCGCACGATATGCTGCGCCTGCGCAACGGCCATCCCGTATCCCGGAACGACGACCGCGTGCTGCACGCTGTCGAAGAGCATCGCCACCTCATCCGGACTGGCGGACTTGACCTTGCCGCCGTAGACCTCGTCGGCGGAGGCGACCTCGCCGGTCTCAAACACGCCGAAGAGCACATTGGCCAGCGACCGGTTCATGGCGACGCACATGATGTTCGTCAGGATGATGCCGGAAGCACCGACCAGCGAACCCGCGATGATCAGCACCGTGTTGCTCAGCACGAAACCCGTGGCGGCCGCGGCCAGCCCCGAGTACGAGTTGAGGAGTGCGATCACCACCGGCATGTCCGCGCCGCCGATCGCGATGACCAGGAGCACGCCCAGAAGCGAGGCGATCGCGCACAGCACCCAGTAGGCCGCGGTGTTCGACGGGTCGAGCACCAGCCAGACGGCCGCGGCGATCGAAGCGAGAAAGACCACGAGATTGACGAACTTCTGGCCCGGGTAGGACACCTGTCCGTCCGGGATGATCGACAACCCCTGGAGTTTCGAGTAGGCGATGAGACTTCCCCAGAAGGTGACCGCGCCGATGAGACCGGAGGCAGCCGTCGCGATGACGATCTGCATCCCCAGCGCATCACCCGACGCCTGGGCCACCAGGAAGGCCGCACCGGCGACGAAGATCGACGCGATTCCTCCGAAGCCGTTGAAGAGCGCGACCATCTGCGGCATGGCCGTCATCTCCACCTTGACCGCGGCGATGGCTCCGATCAGTGCGCCCAGAACAACGCCCGCGAGAATGTACTCAAACGCGAGTCCCTTTGCGGCCAGCGTGGCGACCGCGGCGACGAACATGCCGAGCGCGCCGAGACGGTTCCCCCGAACGGCCGTGCGCGGGTGCGTCAGACCCTTCAGGCCGAGGATGAAGAGAACCGAGGCGAGGACATAGGCCAGATTGACATATCCGGGTTCAATCAGGAATCTGGTGATCACGGCCTAGCCCCTCTTCCGCTGGAACATCTCGAGCATACGGTTGGTGACCAGGAACCCCCCGACCACATTGATTGTCGCAAAGACCAGCGCCAGAAATCCGAGGATCAGCGTGATCTGGTCACTCCCCTTCAAGGTGGAGAGGATGGCCCCGATGATCGCGATCCCGGAGATCGCGTTCGACCCCGACATCAGCGGGGTGTGCAGTGTCGGCGGAACTTTCGTGATGATCTCGAACCCGACGAAGACGGCGAGCACGAAAATCGTCAGAAGACCGATGAGATCCATCAGGCATCTCCTCCCGTTGCGGCGGCGTTCTCCATGCCGAGGAGTTCGCGAAGCCGCGTGTGGACGACATCTCCGCCGCGCGCAAGCATGGTGTCGCGGACGATTTCGTCTTCCGGGTTCATGTCCAGTTCGCCGTCCTTCACCATGTTGAGCAGGAAGGTGGCGATGTTCTTTCCGTACATCTGGCTGGCGTGGTAGGGCACCTCCGACGGGAGGTTGGTGGGGCCGAGGATCGTCACGCCGTGCTCCACAGTTGTTTCACCGGCCTTCGTCAGTTCGCAGTTTCCGCCGCGCTCCGCGGCCAGATCCACGATGACCGAACCGGGCTTCATCCCGGCGACCATTTCCTTCGTGATGAGAACGGGCGACTTCTTCCCGGGGATGGCGGCGGTGGTGATGACGACATCGCTCTCCGCGACGACGCGTCCCATCAACTCACGCTGCTTCCGGTAGAACTCCTCGTCCATTTCCCTGGCGTAACCGCCCTTGTCCTCCGACGACCCCGCCTCCAGTTCCATCTCGACGAACTTCCCGCCCAGGCTCTCCACCTGCTCCTTCACGGCGGGGCGGACATCGTACGCGTGGACGATGGCGCCCAGTTTCCGCGCGGACCCGATGGCCTGAAGCCCGGCCACACCCGCACCCACCACGAACACATGCGCGGCAGCCAGTGTCCCGGCGGCGGTCATCATGAGCGGGAACATCCGCGGCAGGTGATCCGCACCCGCGAGCACGGCCTTGTACCCGGCGATGGTCGCCATGGCCGACAGGATGTCCATGCTCTGGGCGCGCGTGATACGCGGAATGAGCTCCAGCCCGAAGAGAACCGCACCGGTGGCCGCCACATCGCGCGCGGCACCCGGCTCACCCAACGGGTCCGCGGATCCGATCACGACCTGGTCCTTGCGCATCAGCTCCAGGTCCGCGCGGCCCGCCTCCGGATTGGCGCCCAGCGTCCTCACCTGAAGAATGACTTCGGCGGAGGAAAAGACCTCCTCGCGCGAGGCGGCGATCTTCGCGCCCTTCTCTTCGAAGTCCGCGTCAAGATAACCGGCGGCGCTCCCCGCTCCGGCCTCAACGAGAACCGAAACACCCGCCTTGGCAAGCAATGGCAGTGCTGCGGGAGTGAGGGCGACACGGCGTTCGCCCGGGAATGATTCTCTGGGTACTCCTGCGATCATGGCGGAACCCCATCCGAAGCCAGAAAGGTCGGTGTCCTGCCCGGGGAAAACACTTTGATGAGCCGCGGCGACAACCCCCCGGGATCGTGTTGGTCGCGCTCGCGACGGATTTCAAGCCCGGGGAATCTAACGGTCCGCCCCCCCCAAGTCCAGCCCCCATCTCCCGTCCCGACCGGCCTCGACCTTGGTCGGCTGCGGCGGGCTGCGGACGCAGGAAGAACGAGCGGGATCAGGCGTCGGCGGCTTCCACGAACCCCTCAAAAAGGCGACTCGGGAGGCGTCTATCCGGCATGAGTTCCGGATGCCACTGAACGCCCGCGAGAAAGCGCTTTCCGGGGAGTTCGACGGCCTCAATCACTCCGTCCGGGGCGATGGCGGCGACCACCATTCCGCCCCCGAGGCGATCGGGAGACTGGTGGTGGGAGCTGTTGACGGTCGTTGTTGCCTCTTCGTCGCCGAGGAGTCCGAAGAGTCGCGTTCCCGGAACAAGGGTGACCTCGTGCTCCGGAAGGTCCGGCCACGCTCCGCCATGCTCCAGCGCGTCAGGGATCTGTGTGGGGATGTCCTGGATGAGCGACCCGCCCGACGCCACCGTCAACAACTGGCAGCCGTAGCAAATCCCCAGGCACGGGAGGTCTCCGGCGAGAAGTGCATCCGCCAGCGCGAAGTCGAAGTCCTCGCGGCCCGGAGCCAGCGGGATGTGCGCGGCATCCGGCTCACCGCCGTATCGGCGCGGGTCGATGTCCTCCCCGCCGACGATCAGAACTCCGTCGAGCGCGGCCACGAGATCCGGCACGAGCGCCGTGTCCGCCAGCGGCGGGATCATCAGCGGAAGACCGCCCGCGTCCGAGATTCGCTCCCCGTACTCCCGGTGGAGAAAGGCGAGCGGGCGACCGTTGCGCTCATCGATGCGGATGTCGGGCGTGATTCCTATGCGGGGTCGGCGACTCATGCCCCGGAGAATGGCCCGGGATCGGGAATCGCGCAACGCGCGCGTGGCCCCCCTTGACGGAGCGTGCGCCCCCGCGCACCTTGCGTCCCTTCCCACGGGTGCGGCGGCGCAGAAGGAGAGGCCGCCGTGAAGTCCGCTACCGCCTGCGTGATCGTCCTCGCCACGGGTGCGTCCGTGGCGGTGGTGCGCCCGATTCCCGCGCGTCCCGCGTTCGTTCTCAACGAAGTGCTCTACGATCCCGACGGAACGGATACAGGACGGGAGTTTGTCGAAATCGCGTCCGCCTCCGGCACCGCGTTGGATGCGTCGCTGGCCGGGTGGGTGCTGGAGACGGGCAACGGTGCGCGGCCGGGAGAGTGGGAGGTCGAGTGGGTCGGCGGGGCGGAGGATCGCGCGGCGCTCGGGCTTTTCGTCGTGGGAGAGGCCGGGGTTGCGCCCGCGCCGGACGCCGTGGCCGAGCTGGACCTGCAGAATGGCCCGGACGCGTGTCGCCTTCGGGGGCCGAACGGGGAAACCGACCTGCTCGGGTGGGGCGCCGGGCTGGACACGACGCTCAGTGAGGGGACGGCGGCCCCGGATGTGCCGGGGCTCTCCCTGGCCCGATTGCCGGACGCCTTCGACACCGGCAACAACGCGGCCGACTTCACCCCGCGCCCCCCGAGCCCGGGAGCTTTCAACGCCCCCGACAGCGCACTGGCGGGCGTGTCTGCGCAACTGCCGCCGCCCGGCACTCCGCCCGGCGTCGGGTTCCGGTTCGTGTTCGTGGTGCGGAATGTCGGCCGGAGAGCGGTGGTGCCGTCGGTGCGCGTGGCGTGCGCGGTGCATCCCGGGGAGACGCTGGCCCGGGCGGCGTCAAGCGGGGCGCTTGCTTCAGGCGGGCGCGACACACTCGAAGCCTACGCATCGCCGCCCGCCGGGGCGCACCTTCCCGCGCCGGAACCCGCGTTCCCGGACACCGCGGGCGCGTGGACCGGCCATGGCCAGACCCTTCACATCACGGAGGTCTATCCGCGCCCCGACGCCGGGGGGTCGGAATGGGTGGAACTGGTCTCGGGCAGCCGCTGGATGGCGGACCTCTCGCACTTTGTCTTCACGGATCGGTCCGGGGGATCGGGTGAGGTGGTGGGACACCTTCCCGCGCACGGGCGCGCCGTGCTTGTCGCGGACTCGGCCGCATTCCGGTCGCGCTGGCCGTTGCCGCCGGGCGTTCCCACGGGCACGGCGTCGCCATGGCCCCCGCTCAACCACACGGGGGAACCGGTGGCGGATCGCGTGGCGCTCCTTCTTGCCGGGGAAGAGGTCGCGGTGGCCTCGTGGCCGGGAGGAATCGGTTTGGGCATCTCATGGGAGCGCGTGTCGGTGACTCTTCCGGGCGAGGATCCATCCGTCTGGGGGCCGAGTCTCGCGCCGCGCGGCGCCAGTCCCGGCTTCCCGAACTCGCGCACCGGAGACCGCCCGGCGGAGACTTTCCCTTCCGGGGGAGCGCTGGTCGCGTCGCCTTCGCCGTTTCGCCCGATGCGCGGGGAGACGGTGGCGCTGCGGTTCATCCTGCCGGGGCGAGCCCCGCCCCCCGGGCGCGTCTGTTCCATCCGGGTCCACGATTCCAGCGGCCTCCTTCTTCGCGATCTCCGAAGCTGGGCGGATGCGGAAGGAGCGTTCCGGGCCGTCTGGGACGGTACGGATGGGCAGGGTGGGGCGCTTCCGCGCGGAGTCTACCTGGTGGTTGCGGAGACGGCGGGGGTCCGGCCCGCGCGTGCCGCCGTGGTGCTGGACCGATGAAGGCGCGCGCATTCTTCGCGCGGCCGTTCCGGGTGGCGCCGCTTTCGTGCGTCGTGCTGGCGGCCTTCGGCGCGGCCCGCCCGTCGCCGGCGGCCTATGAGCGGGAGCCGGTCTCACCCGCGGGGGCGGCTCTCGGGGGAGTTCGCAGCGTGCTGGACGACCCGGTCTTCGGGAACCCGGCGCCGCTCTTCCTGGACAGGTGGATTCTCTCCGCGTCCGCGTCGCGTCCGTTCGGGCTGGAAGATCTCACCGAGGCGCGGGTCGCCGCCCGGGGACGACACCGCCGGTTTGCGTTTGGCGCTGGGGCGTGGCGTTTTCAGGCGCCGGGCTGGTCGGAGCAGGACTTCCGCGTGGCCCTTGGGTGGGAAGCGGGGTCCGGCGCATCGGTGGGGGGTGCCGTGCGTTTCCTGCAGACGGGAGGCCGGGAGATTCCCGCGCGCCGTGCGGGGGCGCTGGACGCCGGACTTCGCTTTCGGGTGGGTTCCCGGGTGGTGGTGGGCGCGCTCCTGGAATCGGTTCTGGGCGGTGGGGACGCCTCGGGTTCGTGGGGGTGGGCCCGGACGGCGGTCGGCGCGGCCGCCAGGGCGGGTCCGGTTCGGGCCGTGGCGGAACTGGTGGGAAGGTCCGGCCTTCCCGCTTCCCTTCGCGGAGGGGTGTCCTGGGATGTTTCGTCCGGCCTCGCCCTCATGGTGGGCGCTCAGGAGTCCCCGGAAACGCTCTCCTGCGGCTTCACGGTTCGTCACAAGCGGGTTTCCACGGAGCTTGCCATCGAGCGATCCGCCGTCCCGGGCTGGACCGTTCGCACGGGAATCACCCTCCGGGGGGTGTCACAATCGGTCAGTTCCGGTCGGGAAATGCTCAACCCGTCCCATGGAAACGCCGATTCGCACGGAAGGCACCAGCATGATTCCCAAACCGGGGAGGACTGTCGTGCAGATCGACCTTCTGGACGCGGGGGAAACCGCGGCGAGTCTTCACATCACCCGCGCCACTCTCTACAAACTCGTGAAGGATGGTCGCGTTCCGGCGGTGAAGCGGAACGGGAAGTGGGCATTCGATCCCAAGGCCATCGAGAGCCTCTTCTTCACACCGACTCACGACGACGCGCCGGAGGAACACGGCACGGACCGGTAGTTCCCGCCGGAGCCTGTCCGGAACCCGGATGCGCGCGGACGGGAGATGTGGTTCCATCGGAGACACGGGCCGGCGCCCCGTTCCGTCCCGCTCTCCGGAGGTTCCCGCGTGCAGGATTCCGTCCCGCCTTCGCTCTTCGACACCCCCTCCGGAGCGCCCGCGGATCCGCCTTCCGATGCGCCGCTCGCCGATCGAATGCGCCCCCGTTCGCTCGACGAAGTTCTCGGGCAGGATGCGCTCATCGGAAAGGAGACGCCCCTTCGCCGCTCTCTCCGCGCGGGGACGCTGCCGTCGCTCATTCTCTGGGGACCGCCCGGCTGCGGGAAGACCACGCTCGCCCGGGTTCTCGCCCGCGAAGCGGACGCCGAGTTTCGCGAGATCTCAGCGGTCTCCTCCGGGGTCGCGGCCCTCCGCGAGGCGGTGGCTCGTGCGCAGACGCTCCGGCGGAGCGGGCGCCGGACGGTGCTTTTCATCGACGAGATCCATCGCTTCAACAAGGCCCAGCAGGACGCCATTCTCCCGGCCGTGGAGAGTGGGGATCTGGTCCTGGTGGGCGCGACGACCGAGAACCCGTCGTTTGAGGTGAACGCACCGCTGCGTTCGCGGGGGCATGTGGTTCGGCTGGATCCGCTCCCGCGGGCGGTCATTCTTGAACTGGCGGATCGCGCCCTGGCGGATGGAGAGCGCGGACTGGGCGGGCGGGAACTCACGCTTGCTGAAGGTGCGCGGGAGGCGCTGGTGCGCCGTTCGGGCGGCGATGCCCGGATTGCGCTGAATCTGCTGGAGGCGGCCGCAGCGGCGGTTGCGGACGCGTCGGAGATCACCGAAGAGGAAGTGGAGGCACTGGCTCGCGAGAATACCGTGCTCTACGACCGCGCGTCGGGTCGCCACTATGACCATGCGTCCGCGCTCCAGAAAAGCCTGCGCGGGTCGGACCCGGACGCGGCCATCTACTGGATGGCGAAGATGCTGGCGGCGGGGGAGGATCCGCGCTTCGTGGCGCGGCGCATTCTGGTGACGGCGGCGGAGGATGTCGGGCTGGCGGATTCGCGCGCGCTCCGCGTGGCGGTGGCCGCATTCGACGCGGTGGAATACCTGGGAATGCCCGAGGCCCGGATTCCGCTCGCGCAGGCAGCCATCTTCGTGGCGACGGCCCCCAAGTCCAACAGCGCCATTTCCGCGATTGATGCCGCCATGCACGCCATCACGGAGCAGGGTGAATCGTTCGAGGTGCCTCCCGTGATGCGCATGACCGGGAAAGAAAAGAGCGGCTACCGGTATCCGCATTCAGCCCCGGGACACTTCCTGCCGGACGACTATCTTCCCGAAGAGCTTCGCGGGAGATCGTTCTATGTCCCCGGGGAACTCGGCGAAGAGGCGGACATCGCTCGTCGTGTACGCGAAGTGCTGGGGCGCGGGCGCGCTCGCGGCAAAGACGAAGACACGGAATAGGGAGACGGCGACATGGCACTCTTCTTCGGGGCATCCCCGGTTCGCTGCCCGAACTGCGAGTACGAAGGCCCCGCGCGTCTTCGGGGACCGGGTTGCGGGCTGTGGCTGTTGCTGCTGACCGTATTCCTCGTGTCCTTCTCCTTTCCACCGCTCTTTCTGGTGTTCTTCCTCATGGGAATGTGGCTCTTGCTGAAGCGCCCCTCTCCCGTCTGCCGGAAGTGCGGCTACGAGCACCCCATCCCGCAATAGCCCGGCGTGATGCGCGGTTGCCGCACGCGCGTCGGCATCCCATCCCGCGTCGCCGGTTGCAGCGTTCTCCACCCGGTGCTAGCCTTCGTCTCCCATTCCCCCACGAAAGGAAACCGAAATGCATATCTCCACCCGCGTTCTCCTGGTCGCCGGGATTGGGGTCGCCCTTGCGGGTTGCTCCCGGACGAAGGCGCCGACCGAACCGACCACCTTCGAAGAGGCCCGAGCCTGGTCCGCGTCTCGCAATGTCCCGCTGCTTGTGGACTTCTTCGCCGACTGGTGAGGCCCCTGCAAGACATTCGCCCGTGCGGTGGATAGCGATGAGAACATGCAGAAGGCGCTGGAACCGGTCATCCTCTTCCGGGTGGATGCCGAGAAGGGCGAGGGCGTGGACCTCGCGGCCCGTTACGGGGTCAGCGGTTTCCCGACCTTCGTTCTGATGAACGCCGAGGGGGCGGCCATCGATGTGTGGGCCGGATACGGCGATGCGGACGGGTTCACCGAACGCCTTGCCAGCGCGACAGCGGACCTGGCCACGATCGACGAGAAGCGCGTTCGATTCGGTGAGAATCCCACCGGGGCAGGGGCGGTGTCACTGGCCCGCATTGAGGAATCGCAGGGGAAGTATGAGGCGGCGATCGCGCTCTATCTGAAGGCGATCGAAATGGAATCGCGGGAGGATGTGAAGCGCGAGGACGACATCCTCCGGTGCCGCATCTACCACCTCATGGAGAATGGCGAGGGGACGCAGGAGGAGATTGCCGCGGCGGCGGATGCGGTGGTGGCTTCCGAGAAGGCGACCCCGACGGACCTTCTGCGCGTGTCGTCAATCATTCGCTGGGCGGAAGGAGTGCTGGGCGATGAAGACTTTGCGACGCCCTACATCAAGGCGGCCGTCGAGGGCGCGGAAGGCTCGGAAGATGAGAGCGTGGCGCAGCAGGTGCTTGCGCTTCGCCCGGACTACGAACTGCGTGTCAACGGAGATGCCGAAGCGGCGCTCCGGCACAAGCGGGTACTCCTTGAGGAGGGCTGGCGGGAGGACGCGCGTGAACTCAACAGCTTCGCGTGGTGGTGCTTTGAGAACGGCGTGAATCTGGAAGAGGCGGAGGAACTGGCCACCCGTGGCGTGGAGTTGTCGTCGGAGGGCAGCGCGAGGGGACATATTCTTGACACCCTTGCGGAGATCCAGAACGCCCGGGGCCGCCCGGTGGAAGCCCTTGCGACCATGCGTGTTGCGCGGAAAGAGGATCCCGAGAACGAGCATTACAAGGGGCAGGAAACCCGCTTTGCAGAACTGGCGGGTGAGACGGACTAGACCATTTTCGCTCAGGGGGTGGCGCTCGCCCCCTGAGCGGCCTGAACCCTGACTCAGCCCCTCGCTACGCCCTCCGCTTCCGCCCGGCGTGAGATTTGTCGCCAAGTGTGGTAGTATCCACGCAGGATTGTGCTCACGCGTCTCCTCCCCGACCGTGCGTTCCCATCAGACATCCAGGACCGAGAGGAATCCCACCCATGAATACACTTCGAATCTCGCTGGCGACGGTGGTGATGGTCGCCCTTCTTGCGACGCTGCCCGCCCCCGCCGTTTCCGCGCCGGAAGTCGACCGGACCGATGCATGGATCGACGGCATGGCCCGACACTTCGAGGCCCATCCCGAACTTCAGGACACGCGCGGCAGCGGCTGGAAGCCGTACAACCGGATCAAGTGGTTCCGCGAGCAGCGACTTGTGAACGGGGAAGGCCCGGCCCCGGACGCGCGCTGGAAGGCCTGGGAAGCGAAGCGGGAGATGGAAGCGGCGCGGCCCGCCTCCTCAAGGTCGACCTGGTTCTCGCTGGGGCCGGGCAACTACGCCGGGCGAATGCTCGATATCGACTTCCACCCGAGCGATGTGAACATCGTTTATGCGGGCTCCGCCAGCGGCGGACTCTGGAAGAGCACGGACTACGGGTCGAGTTGGGCGCCCATTTCCGACGAGATCCCGTCGATCGCCATTGGCGCGGTCTGCGTGCTGCCTTGGAATCCGGACATTGTCCTGATCGGCACGGGCGAGGGCGCGAACGGCGATGTCCACGGCGTCGGCATTCTCAAGTCGACCGACGCGGGCGCCACCTGGAACACGACGGACTACACCAAGCCATCGGGAAGCAACAGCGGCTTCCACGCCATGGAGGCAAACGCCACGACGGGGACCATTCTCGCGGGCGCGATGGACGGCCTGTGGCGCTCCACGGATGATGGGAACACCTGGATCGATGTGAAGACCGGCGACGACTACTACGATGTCAAGTGGAAGCCGGGAGACCCGAATACCGTCTACACGGTCAAGGGGTCCTCCGCGTCGGGAAACAATGTCAAGATCTCCACCGACGACGGACTCACCTGGGCAAAGGCCGGAACGGGGCAGCCCTCGTCCTGGACGGTCGGGAAGTCGAAGATCGCGGTGACCGCCGCCAACCCCGACTACATCTACGCACTCTACTCCGAGAACTCGAGCAACGGCGGGACGACCGGCGTCTATCGGTCTACGGACGGCGGCTCCACCTGGACGCAACGCTCTGGCGCCAACCCCAACATCGGTGGCGGGCAGGGCTGGTACAACCTGATCCTCGCGGCGGATCCGAACAACGCCGACCGCATCATCGCCGGAGGCGTGCGTCTCTATCGGTCCACCAACGGCGGGACGGGCTACAGCCAGATCGGGAACTGGGTTCATGTGGACTACCATGCAGTCCGCTACGAGCCGGGGAGCAACTCGAATCTCTGGGTCGCGAACGACGGCGGGATCTACCGCTCACAGAACGATGGCACCAGCTGGACGGACCTGAACAACGGACTCGTGACTTTCCAGTTCTACGACATCTGCGTGGCGCAATCGAGCCCGACCATTGCCGTGGGCGGCAGCCAGGACAATGGCACCGACAAGTGGACCGGAACATCCAACTGGACCTACATCCTCGGTGGCGACGGGATGGTCTGCAATGTCAAGCCCACTTCCGCCAATGTGATCTACGCGGAACTCTATTACGGAGACCACCGGAAGACCTCCAACGGCGGTACGGGATGGTCACAGATCAACAGCGGCATCACGGGCACCGGCGCGTGGGTCGCCCCGGTGGATGAAGACCAGGTAACACCCAACCATCTCTACACCTCGTCCAGCGACGGGATCTTCCGCACCTTGAACGGCGGATCCAACTGGACCAATGTCGGCGGGCAGACCGCCACCTGGATCTCGATCAGCCCGGTAGATGGAAATGTCGTCTGGACTGCGGGGTCCGGAGTGTATCAAACGACCGATGACGGAGGGAGCTGGACGCAGGCTTCGCCGTACGGGTTTTCGACCGGGGGCGTGACGAAGATACTGGCGCACCCGACCGATACGAACTCCGCCATCGTCGTCTTCTCCGGCTACGGAGATGGAACCAGCCACATTGCGCTCACCACCGACAGCGGATCCACCTGGACCGACAAGTCGTCGAACTTCCCCTCCCAGCCGGTGAACGCGATCGCGGTGGACTGGTCGAACACGGACCACTGGTTCATTGGAACCGATGTCGGCGTCTGGGCATCGCTCGATGCCGGAGGAAGCTGGTCCCCGTTTGAGACCGGCCTCCCGAATGTCGTCGTCTCAGATCTGGAGATTCACCGCTCGGGCGGCAAACTCGTGGCGGGCACCTATGGGCGCGGAATGTGGGAGGTGGACATCACCTCCATGAGCACAGGCGTGGAGACGGGCGTGCAGGCGGGGCCGCGGAATCTCATGCTCGACGCGCCCTGGCCGAACCCGGTGACGGATCAGGCCACGCTTCGGTTTGCCGCGAAGTATGCCGGGGTCGTGACGCTCGACATTCACGATGTCGCAGGCCGACTGGTCAGTCGCGTTGCGGAGATTCCCGCAGGCGACGGACTCATCCGAATGGCCGACTGGCTCACGGATGATGTGCCGTCCGGCGTCTACTTTGCGGTGCTGAAGGCGGGGGAAGAGCGGATCTCCAGGAAGTTGATCGTCACCCGCTAGTCGACCCGGCCCTCTCCCGGGCATGGTGGAGGACGGCTTCGAGGAACTCCCGCAGGGCGGTGGGTTCCTCGAGGTCCGACTCCTCCGCCACGGGGAGACTCGGCATGGCCTCCCGGACAGCCCGCGCGAACATCCCGTCTTCCCGCGCGTGTTCCGCTCCGTGTCCGTCCAGAACTCGCGCGCTGCCCACTCCGCAACTCGGTGACCGCGCCTTCAGAACGCATCCGTCCACGCCCGCCTCACGGAGTGCCTTCGCGCGTTTCGTGGCCCACCGGCGCATGGCCTGAGTGTGATCGGTGCGCGTCTCGGTGCCGAGGAGGCGAAGCGCACCCCCCGCCCGCACGAGGTCGATGGTCTCACGAGGTACTCCCAACCCGGCATCGGCCTCCGGGCAGAGCGGAACCCACTCCACGGACGGTCCCATTTTCCGGAGGATTGCCTCAGCACGGCAGTGCCCGCCGTCGTAGCGGACGCGCTCACCCAGCAGGCAGGCGGAGACGACGATGCGCGCTTGGGTACCCATCGTAACGGACAGCTCCAAAGGGGCAGGCGGAGAGAGAAACGACACTCACCGGCATGGAATACGCAGCGGGATGTGAGTATAGATTGGGGTACGCCATGCCTACAAGAGGCGTTCCCCCGGGACCCGTGATTGTATCTCGCAAGGGGAATGGATCATGAAGATCATCGTTGCTGCCCCTGAAGGAAAGCTCAGCCATTCGCTGGTGTCCATGCTGATCGACACCGGCGCCGAAGTGGTCGCCCTCTCAGAAAACCCCGCGGGAGTTCAGGATCTCATTGATCGTGGACTGCTCGTGCGGAAAGGAAGCCCGGAGAACGCTTCCTTTGTGAAGAGAGCCCTGCGACTTGCGGACATTCTCTTCTGGGCCACGCCCGCAGGGGCGGGAGAGAAGAACCCGCGCGCCTACCAGAACAGACTGGGTCGAATCGCCGCCGAAGCGATCCGCGCCAACGAGATCCCCCGCGTCATCAACCTGTCCGCCTTTGGAGCCCACCTGAGTCGTGGCGCAGGCCACGCCAACGGGTTGCACGATGTCGAAATACTCCTGAATCAGGCATCGAAGAACATCACGCACTTAAGACCCGTCCTCCTCATGGAGGATCTTATCTGGAGTCTCGACTCCATCCGGGACGAAGGGACGCTCTACCTGCCGCTTTCAGGCGGGGCGCAGATCCCGATGATTGCCGGCCGGGATGTCGTCCTGTCGGTGGTGGCGCGGATACTGGACAGCAGTTGGGTGGGACAGTCCGTGCAGGAACTGTATGGCCCGGAGGATCTCACCCCCGACCGGTGCGCGGAGGTCCTCACCGAGGCGTTGGGGTGCCGGGTCTGCCATGTGAGGGTCGAGGGGGACGAGGCTCGCAGGAGGTTGGCGGCTCGCGGCATCGGGCTGGAGGTCTGCAACCAGCTTCTGGAGTACTTCTCGGGAATGGAGAGCCGACGCATCACGACAGGCGTACCGGTCTCCCAGCAAGTGGTCACTTCCACGAACTTCGCACGGTTTGTGGAACGGAGGGTGCAATCGAAGGCCGGGGTGGCGTCCCCCCGGACCTGACACGAACGCGTCCAGGGCCGGATTCGGGGAAGACCCGATCCGGCCCGCTCCTCTGCGGATCCGGTGTTTCACCGAAAAAATCCCCGCATCTGCCCATTCTCCACTCAATCCAGCCGATGAATCCGCCGTTTTCAGGCACAGGGAACAAGAGAGCGCCGAGCGCGCCGAGGAAACCCTAAAGAGGGCGGGGTAAACGGACGATCAAGGTGTTGATCGTGCAACGCCCGCCCTGACCGATGACGACGGGGAGATACCATGGAGAACAACATCGAACGCAGCGTCAACGGCATCATGGATATTACGGAAGCCGCTGACTACCTTCACATCAAGAAGTGGACCCTTTACCGACTGGTGAAGCGTGGCAAGATTCCCGGGATCAAGGTCGGGGGCCAGTGGCGCTTCAAGAAGGAAGTTCTCGACGAGATGTTCGCGACGGAATAGTCGCCGGCCTTCGCTGTTCGTCGTCATCCACGGAATGCCCTGCTCCAGGTTCTCCCGGGGTAGGGCTTTCTGCGTGGGATCCGCCCCGCACGCCAGCGGGAATGTCCCCGATTTCGGGGCGCCAGCCCGCCCCGCCCTCCCTCCGGGTCCGGAACCGGCCGGGCTGAACCGGCCGTAGTTCCGCGGATAGCCCACCTCAGCCCAATCTTCGCAAGAAGCCGCAGAAACGACTGTTCTGGCGCGTTCCTTGCGGTCCTTCCGGTCGCCCCGTCTCCCTCGGGGATGCTGCCGGGAGGGTGTGTTGCGAAGATTGTGGTGGTTCCGCACTGGCTGGCCGCGCGTTGCCTTCCTGGCAGCGCTCTCCCCTCAGGCCGCCATCCCTCCCGCGCCTGCTCCCGCTGCCGCCGGTTACCTTCCGGCGCAGGAGGTGATCTGGAGCGACATGGCCCAGCGCCGCTTCCTTCGCGACCACTGCCACGCCGCCTATCCGGCGGAGGTTCACTACGACATCGGGATGTACCTCTTCGAGGAGGACAACTACGAGCTTTCGCTGGAGCACTACCTGCGCGCCATCGAGATTTCGCCGACCTTCACGGAGGCGTACTTCGGGATCGGCCTTCTCTACTACACACTCGGGGACGATCTCAACGCCAAGCGGTTCTACCGGCGGGCCCTGGAGTGCGACCCCGAGGACGCCGATGTTCGAAACAACCTGGGTCTGATTCACTATCGGCAGGGCGACCTCCTTCGAGCGGAAGCGGAGATCACCGAGGCGTTGCGTCTCGACCCGGGGTCTCCGGACGCACACTACAATCTGGGGCTTGTGTACTATCGGGGGAACGACCTTCAGTCGGCGGCGGCGCAGTTCCTTCACGCCGTGCGCGAGGACCCCGCATACACGCGCGCCCGGTTCAATCTGGGCGTGGTGTACTACGAACTGGGTCTGGACGCGCTGGCCACGAGCGCGTGGAGTATCGTGATCCGCGACGAACCCGAAGGGGCGCTGGCGACAAAGGCCCGCGAGAACCTCGCCACGATGCGTGGTACGGAGTAGTCGCTTCCCGGCGTGGACAGATCGGCCCGTCCGCGTTCCAATGACCCGATGATGGATTCTCCCGCATGGATTCCCGCACTCTTTGCCGCCGGTGCTGTGGCCGGGTTCTTCAATACGGTGGGAGGGGGCGGTTCGCTCTTCACGCTTCCGCTGCTCCTGCTCTTGGGGCTTCCCCCACAGGTGGCGAACGGAACCAACCGCGTCGCCATCGTGATGCAGAATCTGGTGGCGGTGCCGTCGTACGCGCGGCGGGGCTTCTTCTTCCCGCGGGATGCGCTTCTTCTGGTAGCCCCCGCGCTGCCGATGGCGCTGCTGGGCGCATGGGTGGCCGCGCGGATCGACCCGGAGCCCTTTCGCCTCATCGCCGCGGGTCTGTTGCTGGCGGTGGTGGGCACGCTGTTCGTGCGCCCCGCGTCCTGGGGGCGGGCGGAGTCGTCGGGTCGTTCCTTCCGTCCGAGCGTCATGCTGCCGCTGGCTGCCGTGATCGGATTCTATGGCGGGTTCCTTCAGGCGGGCGTCGGCATTCCGCTCCTCGCGCTTCTCGTCCTTGGAGGGGGGTTCGATCTGGTGTCCGCGAACGCCATCAAGGTGGTCGTGGTCTTGCTGTACACCGTTCCCTCTGTCGGGGTCTTTGCCGACCACGCGCAGGTGGACTGGAGCGTGGGGATCCCGCTGGGTGCGGGGAACATGGTCGGCGCGTGGTGGGGTGCGCGGATGGCCGTGCGGAGAGGGCCGAAGTGGATTCGCGCGGCACTCGTGGTGATGGCGGTGCTGGCCGCCGCAAGGCTGATCGCCGGGTGACTAGCGGACCTTCTCGGGCACCGACGCGTGCAGTTCCGCGAGGACTCCCATCAGCGCGGGTTGTGTCCGGGCGAAGATGGACCCGTCGCCGGTCATCCGATAGAACCATCCGCACCCGACGCAGAGCGCCATGATCCTCGCGCCGGCGGCCTGGGCATCCGCGCCTGCGTGAAACGCGCCGGTGGCCTGCCCGAGCCGCACAACCCCCGCGAAGTCCTCCACGAATGTCCGGGCTGCGCCGTGAAGCGCGCGCCCGACGGCGCTCTCCCCGTCCACCGCGTGAACCGCGAGATTCACGAACGGACAGCCGCCCTCGAAGAGCCCCGACATCCAGTACTTCCCGTACGCGTCGAGTGTGCGCGCAAGTCTGTCCCCGGGGGTGGCCGCGTCGCGGAGTTCTTCACGAAAGAAGCCGCGCGCCATCGTGACGGCTTCTTCCAGCGCGGAGACAACGAGTTCCTCTTTCGTCTCGAAGTGCGCCATCACGCCGCCCTTGGTGTAACCCGAGCGCCGGGCGAGCGCGCCGATCGACATTCCGTGGATTCCTTCCGCGGACATCAACTGGACCGCGTGCGCGACCAGTGCGCCCCGGCCGCTCTCCTCGCGGGAGCGCTTGCCCCGGCGAACGGGTGCTGGGGTCATGTCCACGGCCATGGCTTCCTCCCGGCGAACGCTCGTTCGTATCCTAGGCGCAGCCCGCAAAGCCGGGAAGCGGATTCCGCCCTTGCCCGATAGCCCGGGATCGGCCACGGTGTGCCCCATCGCGTCCAGGCGCCCGGTATCCGTCCCCGGCCCCGGGATGCGGCTCCCTCTGGCCCGGAGGCGTGCCATTACCGAGTCGACTGCATCACGGCCAGGGCGCATTCCCGGCTGGCTTCCGCCCCTTCTCTGGGCGGCGGTGATTCTGGGAGCGTCGTCCGTTCAGGATCTTCGCACGACTCACGAAGGCATCGCCATTCGCGACAAACTCGCGCACTTCGGCGAGTATTTTGTGTTCGGCTGGCTGCTGAGCGGGACTTTCGATCGTCAGGCGTGGACCCCGCGCCGGGCGTTCGCCTGGACGCTGTTCTTCGGTGCGCTCATGGGGGCGCTGGACGAGTTCTATCAGGGATTCGTCCCGGGGAGGCAGCAGGACCCGTTCGATTTTCTGGCCGACACCCTCGGGGCGGCCGCAGGGTGGTACTTCAGTCGGGAGGAGAAGTCCGTTGGCAGCGTTTGCGGCACCGCGCGGGACTCGTGATCTTCTTTCGCCGGGGATTGCCCGGTGGCAGGAAATGGAGTCCGCGGCACGCCGCGTGTTCGGAGCAGCCTGCTTTCAGGAGATTCGCACGCCGGTCTTCGAAAGCACGGAACTGTTCGAGCGCGGAGTGGGAGACGCGACGGATATCGTCGGCAAGGAGATGTACACCTTCGAGAGCCGCTCCGGAAAGCGGTTGACGCTGCGACCCGAAAACACGGCGGGTGTCGCCCGGGCGTTTCTGGAGCACGGGATGCGCGGTCGCCTGCCCATGCCGCACAAGCTCTGGTACGCGGGGCCTATGTTCCGATACGAACGCCCGCAGAAGGGCCGCCAGCGTCAGTTTCATCAGCTTGGGGTGGAGATTCTCGACACGGCCTCCCCCATGGCGGATGCGGAAGCTGTTCTTGTCGCGTGTGAGTTCCTGCGCGAAGTGGGGCTTTCGGATCTCGTGGTGGAGGTGAACTCGCTGGGAGACGGCGAGGATCGCGTGCGGTACCGCGAGGCGTTGGTGGAGTTCCTTCGTTCGGTGGCGGACCGGCTGGACGAAGACAGTGTCGGGCGCATTGAGACCAACCCTCTGCGCGTGCTGGACTCGAAGAACCGGGAGACGCGAAAAGCACTGGAGGGAGCCCCGTCCATTCTCGATTTCCTGGGCGAGGATTCCGCGGAGCACTTTGCGGCGGTGAAGGAGCAACTGGATGCGCTGGGGATCGCGTACCGCGTGGTTCCGACGCTGGTTCGCGGACTGGACTACTACTCGCGCACGACATTTGAGATTCAAGCGGAAGGCCTCGGCGCGCAATCCACCGTATGCGGAGGGGGGCGCTACGACGGGCTCGTGGAGGCGTTGGGCGGGCCGCCGGTCTCCGCCGTCGGGTGGGCGCTGGGGCTGGAGCGGCTGGCGATGGTGCTGGACGCCGCGAAGGGGGAGCCTTCGCCTGAAGGCCCGACGGCGTTTCTCGTGGCGATCGGGGACGAGGCGCGGTCGGACACGCATTTGCTTGCACGCGATCTTCGACGGAAAGGCGTGCGCGCGGAGGTGTCGTTTTCCGGCGCCGGGATTGGTCGGCAGATGAAGGCGGCCGACCGGCGTGGTTCGCGCTTTGTCGTGCTGATCGGCGGAGAAGAGGCGACGCGCCATGCCGTCGCGGTGAAGGAACTGGAAACGGGAGAGCAGCGGGAGGTTCCGCTGTCGGAACTGGCCGACAGTCTGGGGCCGGAGGGAGGCGGACAATGACCCTTCGCACGCAACTGCGCACACACACCTGCGGGGAACTGCGAGAGGAACACACGGGCGAGGAAGTGCGTCTTGCCGGATGGGTGCAGCGTGTTCGCGATCACGGCGGGATGACCTTCGTGGACCTTCGTGATCGGTACGGGGTGGTGCAGCTTGTGGTTCATGCAGGCGAAGACGCGGACGAGGGGATGGCGGAGCTTGTCCGGAAGTTGCGCAACGAGTTCGTGCTGTCCGCTGCGGGAGTGGTCACACCGCGTGCGCCGGGCACGGAGAACGCGGACATGCCCACCGGCAAGGTGGAAGTCGCCGTGAAGGAGATGACGGTCGTCAACCCGGCGCCGGAACTGCCGTTCCAGGTGGAAGGCGCGGCGGAAGCCGGGGACGAACTCCGCCTGAAGCATCGCTATCTCGATCTTCGGCGCTTGCGGTTGCAGCGTGTGTTTGCGCTTCGGCATCGCGTGTCCACAGAGGCGCGCCGCTTTCTGGATTCGCGGGAGTTTCTGGAGATCGAAACCCCGATGCTCGTGAAGCGCACACCGGAAGGCGCCCGCGACTACCTGGTGCCGAGCCGAATCCAGCAGGGACAGTTCTACGCGCTTCCGCAGTCGCCGCAACTCTACAAGCAGATCCTCATGTGCTCCGGGTTCGACCGGTACTTCCAGCTTGCGCGCTGCCTTCGCGACGAAGACCTCCGGGCCGACCGGCAACCCGAGCACACGCAGATCGATCTGGAGATGAGCTTTGTCGACGAGGAGGACATCTACGGCCTCGTCGAAGGGCTCATGGCGCACCTGTGGAAGGAGGCGCTGGATGTGGAAGTGGAGACGCCCTTTCCCCGGCTGACTCACGCGGAGTCGATGGAGATGTACGGCTCCGACAAGCCCGACACGCGCTGCGGCCCGGCGTTTTTCGAAGCGGCGGATCTGGCCGCGGAATCGACATCGGACCTGTTCCGCACTGTGGCGGAGCGCGGGGAGCGCATGAAGGGTTTCCGCGTGCCGGGCGGCGCGGACTGGTCGCGACGGATTCTCGACGAACTGGCGGAGACGGCGTCGGGCGGCGGCGCCAAAGGACTCGCCTGGATGAAGGTGGACGATGGCGGAAACCTCACCGGCGGGATTTCGAAGTTCTTCGATGGAGTGTCCGGCGCGCTGCTGGGGCGTGCGGAGGCGCGCGGCGGAGACCTTCTTCTGTTCGTCGCGGGTCCGGAGGGTGTGGTCCACGCATCGCTGGATCTCGTGCGCCGGGAGGTGGGGCGTCGGCGGGAGTGGACCAAAGGGAAACCCCCCGCGTTCTTGTGGGTCAACCGGTTCCCGCTTTTCGAGCGGGAAGGCGACGGCCCCTGGAGCGCGTGCCACCATGTCTTCACCATGCCGCACGATGAATGTGTGGAGACGCTGGATCAGGATCCGGGACGCGCCACCGGAAAACTGTACGACCTGGTGCTGGACGGCGTGGAGTTGGGTTCGGGCAGCATCCGGATCCACCGGCGTGATCTTCAGGAGCGTGCGCTCTCCGTCATCGGCGTCGGCGCGGAAGAAGCGGAGCGGCGGTTCGGATTCCTGCTGCGTGCTTTCGACTACGGCGCCCCGCCGCATGGGGGGATTGCGCTCGGGTTGGACCGGATTCTCATGCTCATGACGGGTTGCTCGTCGCTGCGGGATGTGATCGCATTCCCGAAGACCCACCGGGCGACCTCTCCCATGGACGAATCTCCCTCTGTGGTGGAGGAACATCTTCTTCGCGATCTCGGGATTCGCGTGGTTCCTTCGACGGACTCCGGGGACAGCGGGTCCGCTTGACAACGGGAGCGGTTGCCTTGAGTCTGCCCCCACGGAGTTTCAGGCTCCCGGCACGGCCGCTTTGTGCAAGGCGCCCCCGGGGCCGAACGACGGGCAGGATCACCGAAAGGAGGCGGAACGCATGACCGCAAGAATTCTCTCCACGGCACTATTCCTGGCGCTGATCGTCGGGACCATGCCGGTTCTCATCGGGTGCGGGAGCAACCCTCCGTGCGAGACGGACATCTCGGCGGTGGACGCGGCCGCAAGCCAGGCCGCGAACGCGCAATCCCGGCTGGATGAACTGAACGCGCAGCGCACAGACCTGGAGGGTCGTGTCGTCGCGGAAAAGAAGAAGGCACGGTCGCTGGCGGAACAGAAAGCGATGATCGAGACGGAACTCAAGAAACTGGAAGACTGACCGGACGCCGGAAAGGAGCAGGATCGAGATGAACCGAATCACGAAGCAGTTCGGACTCCTGGCGGCGCTGGTCGCGGGCGCTCTCGTATGCGGAGGCTTTGCCGCAACGGACGCACGCGCCTGGGATGTCTCCGGGGCGGATTACCTGACGGAAGAGGAGTACAAGGATCTCTCGGGAGACGAAGCGACCGCATACTGCGAGGCGCTTGGTCGCGAGATCGACATCCAGAACGACAACGCCGAAGCGGCGAACGCGTCGATGCCGGGAGTCGGCAAAGATGTGGCCGCGTTGAAGAGCCAGCTGGCGGCGCTGACCGCATCCAACGAAGCGGCCGAGAGCGAGGTGGCCGAACTGGCGGCGGCGCTCGCGGAACGGAAGGCGCTTCCGCGTTCGTACACGGTGGTGCCGGGCGACTTCCTCATTCGCATTTCCGGGATGCAGCGAATCTACGGGAGCGAAGACCGCTGGAAGCGGATTTACCGGGGCAACCGGGATGGCATCGACGACCCGAACCGGATCTTCCCGGGACAGGTGTTTTCGATTCCCCGCGGTAGTCCGGATACGCATGTTGTGATCGAAGGCGAGAGCCTTCAGCGGATCGCGGCCTACTGGGAGGTTCTCGGGTCGGCGGCGGCATGGGAACTTCTCTACGAGGCGAATCGAGGCCAGATCTCCGATCCGGACCTGATTCACCCTGGGATGGTTCTCACGATTCCCTAAGCCATGCGGGACTGACGCATCGGTCCTGACGACAAGGCCATGAGTACCGGGGGGCGCGTGGTTCGCGCCCCTCTTGATTTGGACCCCGGAGGCGGGTACACTGGTTTCAGCACCCCGTAGGGGGAGCGCCGGTGCCAGAGGCGCCGGTTGAGGGGCCGCGTCCGTCGGCGTAAGTGCCGCGGGTGCGGCCCCTTCTTCGGTTGATTCGGGCCGTCCGCGGGCGGCCTCGCCGTGAGGACGCCGTTTTCTTGCAGATTTGCGGAAAAGCGAGCAACCTCTCCCTCCCCCGGTCGAACTTGCTGGAAATGGCGCCTTTCCTCTCCGATGATAGAAGGGTGTCGGTGCCACTGCGTGACCGTGAACCACAGGGAGAATGATTGAGCGAGCAACCCGGGACCGACGAAGGTCGACGCATCCATCTGGGTGATCTGTCTCCCGTCAGCCTCTTCGGTCTGAACGATTCCAACCTTCGCGCCCTTCGGGACCTGTTCGATGTCACCATTGTGGCACGCGGGCCGGATATCCTGCTGGAGGGCACCCCGCCGGAGGTGGACGCGCTGGCAGAGGTCTTCGACCACCTCATGTCGATCGTGCGCGACGGGCGCCTCGTGAGTGCGCCGGATGTGCGCTATGCGGTTCGCATGGTCCGGGACCGAAACGGCAGTGCGCTGGAATCGCTCAACGGGGCGGGTTCCGTCCGGCCCTTCCTCGGGCTTCGCAAGGACATCCGGCCGAAGACCGTCCACCAGGCGGAGTATCTCCGTGCGGTGGAAGAGCACGACCTCGTGTTCGCGGTGGGTCCGGCGGGAACCGGCAAGACCTATCTGGCGGTCGCGGCCGCGCTTTCGGCGCTGAACCGACGGGAGGTGGACCGCATCCTCCTGGTTCGACCGGCGGTGGAGGCGGGCGAGAGCCTCGGCTACCTTCCGGGGGACTTTTCGGAGAAGGTCGGTCCGTATCTTCGCCCGCTCTATGACGCGCTGCACGAGATGATCCCGTCGGCACGCGTGAGCAAGTTGCTGGAGAACGAGACCATCGAGATTGCGCCGCTGGCGTACATGCGGGGCCGCACGCTGGACAACGCCTTCGTGATTCTGGACGAAGCGCAAAACACCACGCTCCCGCAGATGAAGATGTTCCTCACGCGGCTCGGCACGAACTCAAAGGCGGTCATCACGGGAGACGACACCCAGATTGATCTGGTGCGCACTTCGGAGTCCGGGCTGTTGAAGATCCGGTACATTCTTCGAGGGGTGAGCGGGGTTCGCTTCACCCGGTTCGGCGAGGAAGATGTGGTCCGGCATCATCTTGTGCAGCAGATCATTCATGCGTTCGACGAGTTCTACGGACGGACGGATCCGAATGCCCGGGGGAAGCGGTCCGCACCGGAAGACTCGCCACCATCGGAAGGCGGTGACTCGAAATAGACGATTCACTGCACCCTCCGTCACCCGGCCGCGTTCGGGAGGAGCACACCCTCTCCGTTCGCGGACTTCGCCATGATTACGGGGTCGATCGCGGGCGATTCCGCGAAACGCTGCTTGCCGTGCTGTCCGGCGAGAATGCGCCCGGCGGGTCCGTGTCCGTGTCATTCGTGAGCGCGTCGGTCATGCGGCGCACGAACCATGAATACCGTGGCGTCGATTCCGAAACGGATGTCCTCTCCTTCTCGTATCTGGATGAACCGTTCAATCACGGCGTTCTGGGCGAGATCCATGTCTGCGAAGCCGTTACAAGGCGACAGGCCGCGGAGAACCACTGCGCAACGGATGAAGAGATTGCGCGGGTCGCCGTTCACGGGTTGCTCCATGTCCTGGGGTATGAACATGACACGCCGGAGTCGCGCAGGAAGATGCTTCGCCGTCAGGAGAAGTACTTGAAGCGGTATCTGTCGCGGAGCGCATCATGCTGACCGCGCTCGCCGGGCTGCTCGGGCTCGTGGTTTTTGCGGCACTGCTGGGGGTCGTCTCCGCGGCGGAGCAGGCACTCCTGTCGCTGACGGAGACCCGGATGCGCCGCATGATCGATGGCGGGAACGGTCGCGCGGAACGCGTGCAGGATCTGACGCGCCACCCGCGGCGCATCGTGTTGACGGTCACGCTGGCCGGGAGCACCTTCCTGGGCGCGGGAGTCTTCTGCCTGGCGCTGGCCGTGGGGGCGTGGCGCCCCGAGACGCCCATTGCCGCCCTCTTCGCGACGATGGCCGGCGGGCTCTTCCTGGGCATCGTCGGTCGGGTGATCCCACGCTCGCTTTCCTCTGCCCGGCCGGAAGCGGCGGCACTGGGATTGGCCCGGTCCTTCTCCGCCATCCAATGGGCCTTCCGGCCCGCCACCCGGGTGGTGGATCGCATCGGGGGGAGACTGTCGGCCGACGCGGCGGAGGAACTGGTCGAGATGGAGGAACTCAAGGCGGTGACCGAGGAGCAGGAGGACGCGGCCGGACTGGAAGAGGAGAAGCGGGAACTTCTGCACTCCGTCTTCGAGTTTGGAGACACCAGCGCGAAGGAAGTCATGGTCCCTCGCATCGACATGGTCATGGCGGAGGCGGACACGCCGCGCTCGGAGCTTCTGGAACTTGTCTCGAAACACGGGCATTCGCGCATTCCGATCTTTGAAGAGTCGGTGGATCGGATCGTGGGGGTCGTTCATGTCAAGCAGCTCATCTGCGAAGAAAGCACGGGCGCGGACCCGGCGGCCCGGGAATCCATGCAACCGGCGATCTTTGTCCCGGAATCCAAGCGGATCGATGAACTTCTCCGGGAGTTTCAGGAACGACGCGCTCACCTGGCGATCGTGGTCGACGAGTACGGCGGCACCTCCGGAATGGTCACGATGGAAGATGTGCTGGAGGAGATCGTCGGGGAGATTCAGGACGAGTACGACACCGAGGAAGAACTCTTCGAACCGCTGTCGGATGGTTCGTTCCGAGTGGCCGCCAAGATTGATCTGGACGACCTGAACGAGGAGCTGAACCTCCGCCTTCCCACGGAAAACAGTGACACACTCGGCGGCTTCCTCTATGAACTCGTCGGGAAGGTACCCTCGCAGGGGGAAGTGGTGGACCACGACGGGTTGCGGTTTGTCATCGACAGGACGCACCGGCAGCGCATCGTGCGTGTGCGGATCGAGCGGCAGGATGGCGCGCGTGCGTGATCCCAAGCCGGTGTCACGGGGGGTGGGATGATCCCGACATTGCGAAAGTACTTCCTGTCCGGCCTGGTGGCGCTGGCGCCGGTGGGCGTTACGCTGTGGGTGTTGTACAAGCTGTTCGTAACCCTGGACATCATGGTCAGCCCACACATCACCCGGTGGGTCGGTTTCCAGATTCCCGGGCTGGGCCTGTTGGCGGTCATCCTCTTCGTGCTGCTGACCGGGCTCTTCGCGTCGAACATCGTGGGCAGGACGCTCATTTCGCGAGCCGAACAACTCCTTGCGAAGGTGCCGCTCTTCAGTAGGATCTATCTTGGAACGAAGCAGATCGGGGAAGCGGTTCTTGCCGACAAGGCGAACCTCTTCGAGCGGGTCGTCGCTTTCGAATACCCACGGAGGGAGTGTTGGGCGCTCGGGTTTGTGACTTCGGAGCATCGCGGGGAACTGGCCAGCGCAACCGGCCGCCGGCTCGTGCATGTGTTTGTCCCCACCACCCCGAACCCGACCTCGGGTTTTCTCCTGTTCATTCCCGAGAGCGACACGGTCGCCCTTTCCATGACGGTGGAAGAGGGATTGAAGCTCGTGGTCTCCGGCGGAGCGGTGGCCCCGCCGTGGGGCGGGGCTTCCCCGCAAGTCGAGAGCCCGTCCTCCTGACACTTCTCTCTGCGTGGCGGAGGGGAGAGCCGCGTGGAAACTGATCCCGCCACCCTCGCCCGGCACCTGACGGACCTCCTCGCGACCGGCGATCGTGCGGGTCTTGTTGCGCTGGTGGAGAAGACCCCCGCCGCGGATGTCGCGGAGGCCGCGCGACGGCTGGACGAAGACGAAGTCATCCGCATTCTTCACGCGCTCCCGGAGGAAGTGTCCGCCGACATTCTGGTGGAAGTGCCTGAGGAGGCGCGCGAGGACATCCTGGAACGGCTGACACCGCGGGAGATCGCGGGCGTCGTGGAAGAGATGGCCTCCGATGACGCGGCGGATGTGGTCTCCGAACTGGAAGACGCCAAGGCGGACGAGGTTGTGGGGCTGCTGGAGGAGGAGGATCGCGAGGAAATCGCGCGCCTGCTCACCTACGCGGAAGACACCGCGGGCGGCATCATGCAGTTGGAGGTGGTGTCGGTCCGCCGGGATCGAACGGTCGCGTGGACCATCGAAAAGATCCGCGCGGCCTCGGATGAAATCGAGGACGACCTCTTCTTCGTCTATGTCACGAATGCGCAGGGCCAACTTGCGGGGCGGCTGCATCTGCGGCAGTTGATTCTCGCGAAGCCGGCCGATCTCGTGGAGCAACTCATCGACGAAGAGACGCACGCGGTTCCGGCGGACATGGACCAGGAGGAAGTCGCGCAGATTTTCAAGAAGTACGATCTTCCTTCGGTGCCGGTGGTGGATCGGGACGGGACGCTTCTCGGGCGGATCATGGTGGACGACATCGTGGATGTCATCCACGAGGAGGCCGAGGAGGACTACTCGCGTCTCGCGGGAACCGGCGAGGAGTTCCACGAGGAGTCGGTGGTTCGCAAGGCCGGGCTCCGCCTGCCGTGGCTGCTGGCCGGGCTTGGCGGAGGCGTGCTGTCGGCGCTGGTCCTGTCCAGCTTTGAGGCGAAGCTGGAGTCGGTGATCGTGCTGGCGTTTTTCATCCCGGTGATCATGGCCATGGCGGGGAATGTGGCGATGCAGTCGAGCGCGGTGATGGTGCGCGGGCTGGCGGGAGGGGAACCGTCCTCCGGCGAGGCGGCCCGGCGTCTCCTGCGGGAAGCCGGCGTGGCCGTTCTCACGGGGACCGTCTGTTCCGTGAGCATCTTCTCCGCAACATGGCTCTGCTGGAGCGACTTCCGGCTGGGGTTGGTGGTCGGCGGGTCCATGCTGGTCGTGATCTTCGTGTCAACCAGCGTGGGGGCGCTGGTGCCGCTGGTGCTGGATCGCCTGAAAATCGACCCGGCGCTGGCCACCGGTCCCTTCGTCACCACCAGCAACGACATCCTCGGGATTCTCATCTACCTGAGCTTTGCGTCTTTCATGCTCTAGTCCTGGAGACCCGATGTTCGCGAACCCGCGGCGCGGACCGTGACACGCATCCGGACCGACGCCATCGTCATCCGCCATGTGAAGCAGGGCGACTCCTCCCGGGTCGTGACGCTCTTCACGCGCGAAGCCGGGAAGGTCGCCGTGATGGCCAAAGGTGCCCGAAAGCCGGGGAGCCGCTTCGGGGCGGGGATGGGTCTTTTCGCGCGGTCGCAGGTGGGCTATCGACCCCGCCCGGGGAGAGACCTGGTCTATCTGGACACCTGCGAACTGCTGGAGAGCTTCGACTCGCTTCTTCCTGATGTCCTGGGATATGCGGCCGCAGCGAGCTGTGTGGAACTCGTGGACCGACTAGCCCCTCCGGGCGCGGCATCGGTCGAGATCTACGAACTTCTTCTGTCGGCGCTTCGCATTCTCACCGAGGTGGCTCCGTTTCCCGAGGGAGAGGGCGCGCGGGCCGCGGCGCTGCCGGTTGCGTTTCAGGCCCATGTGATGGCGACGCTGGGGATCGCCCCGGAACTCATGGTCTGCGTCGAGTGCGGGGGAGACGGCCTGGGAGACCGCGTATCGCTCTCCGCGCGTCGCGGGGGGGTTCTCTGCCGTCAGTGCCGGGACGCGGAAGGCGGCCGGCGACTGGGTGCGGAGGCCGTGAGTCTCCTCCGGGGTTCCATTCTGGCGGACCTGTCGTTCGTGGTGGCCGCTCCCCGGGGACCCTCCGAGGCGGCCGTACTGGAAGCCCGCACCGCCCTCGACGGCGTCCTGGCGTACCACCACGGCCGCCCCTCGTCCTTCCGGGCGCGGGCCTTTCTGGACCCCCTCTGGAGGGGTACGACGCCCCCCAGGGGTTTTGAGGAATAGCAGGGAAAGACACACTCAAGCGTCCAGTTGAATCTTCCGACTATCTGTGAGAGAATCTACCCTTCGCGCCGGGTTCTTCCGGCTCTCCCCTCGGGGGGGGCGTGGAGAAGTCCCCGCGTGATCGGGACATTGCTGCGAGATGTTTGCATTCGAGGAGGCTCCCCCCGTGTCCAACCCCGACGGAATCGTCAAGGGAATCACATTGTCAGCGTGGCCCGTGCCGTACACAGGAGGAAACCTCCAGATTTCTTTCGGAGTTCGCGGGAACGGCGTGAGTGAGGAACATCCGGCCGAACTCGCCCTCTACGACGCGGACGGACGGCGCGTCTGCACACTGGTCCGCGATATCCACCAGGACGGCGTGCATGCCACCACCTGGAACGGAGCGTCCGCGGACGGCGGGGAAGTTCCCGCGGGCGTCTACTACCTTCGTTTCGAGACATTCGACAACGCTGGCACCATGAAGGTGATTGTCGAAAGGTAGACGACGGAGTCCACGCCAGCGCGGAAGGCCGGTTCCAGGCGGGACCGGCCTTCCGTGTGTCAGGAGGAATGGGGCAGCCCGCTGTCGGATAGCCGGGGGGCCTAGAAGTCCACCCCGAAGCGTTTGCGGAACGCCAGCGCGAAGACGATCGACAGGATGAGGAACACGACCATCCAGTGCGTCTTCCATCCGAACAGGCTGACATCCGTCGCGGGATAGGCAAGGCGAATGGCGCGGACGGGGCCGTCTGCCGGGAGTGCGGTCTCCGCCGGATAGAGCAACTGGTCGAGGAACGAGGCCGCAAGCCGCTCCGGCGCGCGGCGGTGCACGCCGGGCGTGGCGTGGACGGACTTGCCGAAGGCGCTGTCACCCGCACGCACGGTCACTTCCCAGTTTCCGGTGCGTTCCGGGACGATCCTCCACGCCAGCGTCGCCTCGGAGGGGACCCACGCGCCGCCTGTCTCCACGCGAAGCCCTTCGGGTGCGTCCAGCGTGACCGGGGGCCGGCTCTCGCCGCCGAGGTCCGCCGCCCACTCCGGGTCCAGCTCCACCTTGAGGACCACGGGCTCTCCCGGAGTCAGCGGGCCGTGGGCGTAATGGAAGTTCAACTGCGCGAGCACCAGCACAAACGGGATGATCATCCATGCGAGCGGCACGAGCGACAGCCCCAGATAGCGGAGATTCCGGACGAGAATGCCGCCCATGGCTCGCAGCGTGAGGACGAGGTCGTCGCCGGAGAGCCGCACTTCGTAGACGCCCGCCTGAATGCGCGCTTTCACGGCGGAAATGCCCGCCTGATTGGAGGTCAGGCGATAAACGAGCAGCACGCCGACCGCGGCGATCGCGGAGACCACCGCAAGCCCCACTACCGCCGCCATCCCCCGGAAGGGGAAGAGCACGCCGTCGAAGAGCGCCCTCAGAATGCCATTCACGACCGACATCGCTTCTCCATTCTACCTTGCGGGCCTACGAGATGTAGCCCAGACCCTGCAGGCGCTTCTTGATCTCCTCTTCGGAGTCCGCGCCTTCGAGTTGAGCCAGCTCCTTCTCCAGGGCGTGCGTGATGAACTCTTCCGCCGAGGAGTATCCCGCAATCTCCGCGTACTTCTTCACCTTCTCGATCAAGTCCTTGTCGAGCTTCACACGGTTCGACCCAAACATCGCAACACTCCTTCCGCCGGGCGTGACCGCCCCGCTGACCTGACCCGACTCAGTCCTTCCCGGAAGCGTAACCCACCGATTCCAGACGCTCCTTCATGGTGTCCTCCACGCCGAACTCCGCCAGAATCGACGCCGCGAGATTCCCCAGATTCGTCGCGGACCGCCGAAGCGTCCGGTTGGTCAGGAGAATACCGGGGACCGACTCGTCGTCCATGCAGTGATCGCCGCTCCAGGCCTCCATGTTGTCGGCAAAGACCTCCGGCGGCACTTCACCCAGCGCGGACTCGTTGGAACCGCGCACGCCCTTCGCGTACCCCACCAGCATATCCGGCCCGATCTCCAGATGCCCGCGGTCCTTGTAGGCCACCTCCGGGAGGTACACCTTCGTGACGGCGTACTCCCCGTTCTTCGGGTCCACGGTGTCCAGAAGCGCGATCCGTATTTCCTCCAGAAGAGCGCCCTTTTCCGACTCCTCGACAATACCCCACCGTTCGCGCCCGCGCTGATTCACATACAGCCCGTTGATTCCAAGCCCGTACGCTCGCGTCTGCGTCCAGTCCACATTGGCGAACAGACCCGGGTCGTCGGTGCGGTAAGGGTCGATCAGCTTGAGGAACCCGTGTTCGCGAAGCCATGTGTTCAGGTGGAACGCGCGCTTCCAGCTGGAGAAACCGTGATCCGACATGACGATCAGGGTCGTGTTCGGGTCCATGTGGTCGAGTGTGGTCCCCACGACCCGGTCGAGATCCCGGCAGATGGAAGGAATGGCATCCGCCAGCGGTTCATCGCGGGCCGCGTCGTAAGACGGGTGATCCGGGTCCATCGTGCGCCACATCATGTGCCCGACCTGATCCTGATTCCCGAAGTAGTAGAACAGGAACCCGCCGTCGAAGTTCTCCAGCACATAGTCGTACTGGTCGATGATCTCGTCCCCGGTGATCTTCGCCTGCGCCAGGAACTCCTCCGGCGTGAGGATTCCCTGCGTGAGGGCTTTCGTGTCTTCCGGCATTCCCTGCGTGTAGAAGTCGCCGGTTGCGCGTGCGAGTTCTCCGGCATAAGCGTCTGGCGTCGAGATCGGCATGGCGGGATGCTCCGGGTCCATGTTCACCGGCGAGACATACAACTGGAACACGGGCCGCACCTGTTTCAGATAGAACCGGGCAATGCCGTGGAGCGTCTCTCCCAGGGCGAAGTCCAGAATGCGGTTCCCGAAGTCGAGGTGGAACTCGATCGGGATCCAGCCGGACCACTCGCCCGCTTCCATGACGCGCTCTTCGTCGCCAACCGTGAGCAGTATGGCGTCGCGCTCAGGGTCGATGGCGGCAGTGAACGGGGCCGCGACCTTCGTGCGCTCCACCAGGAAGGGGTTGTCCGGGCCGTGCAGCTTGCCGTGTACCACCCCCGAGGCCGTGGACACCGGGTAGACCTTGCCGCCGGTGATTCGCTGCCCGACGAAGGGGGTGTCGTCGGAGGTGAAGAACGCGAAGGTCCCGTAGGTTCCGATGATGTCAGGGGTGCCCATGCCGCTCAGTTCGCGGGTGGCGGTGCCGGACGGAGGGAAGTTCGCGGGCATTCGGAGAACGGTACACTCGACGCCCGCGCTCTCCAGCACTTCCCAGAACGCGGTTCCATGCCGCAACAGTTCGATGGTGTCTCCCGCGGGGAGTTGCCACTTGCCGAACAGCTTCCGCGCTTCCCCGCCGGAGGTGGTGCGGCTTGTGGAGAGGTACGGGACCATCGTCTTCGGGTCGCGGTGGATGAAGTCGAAGATGCCGTGCCCGCCCGCGTCCATGCCGGTGATGAAGTTCGACCAGGCCACCGGGCTTTGCGGCGGCACGGAAGTTCCGAGCGGCGCGTAGGAACCCTCGGTCGCGAGGCGCGCACAGTTCGGCATGCTGCCTTCGTCCATGAGACGCTGGAGAAGGTCGTAGTCCATTCCGTCGAAGCCGAGCACGATGACGCGTTCGGCCGGCCCGCGCACGGCCGCCACCGGGGCGGCCATCGCCACGCTGACCAGCGCCATCACAATCCCTGCCCGCAGCGTGCGTGTCATGCGCCGCCTCCCTTCTTCTTCCCGCCGAAACGGTCCGCGCCGAACAGGGCCTTCCCGTCCATGTGGTCCGGTGCGCGAACGCCAAACAGTTCCAGCGCGGTCGGCGCGATGTCCAACAGCGCGGGGTCGTCATCATCGATGGCGTGATTGCAGAAGAGCACTCCGGGCACGAGGCGCGGATCCACGCAGTGATCGCCGCTCCATGCCTTCACATTGTCTTCGAAGACGGGGCCGGACACGACCCCGCTCGCGCAGTCCCACGAAGTGCGATAGCCGTGGTTGTAACCGATGAGCAGGTCGGGCGCGTTCTGCAGGTACGGTCCCTGATAGAGCTTTGCCGTGTCGAACGCTTCGTTGATGCCGGTCTCCCCGGCTTCCGCATCGGCCAGACCATGCAGTTTCTCCGCGATCTCCGCCTTCAGCGCCTCCGCCTCTTCGCCCGGCTCCACGGTGCCTTCGGATTCGCGCCCGCGGATGTTCAGGAACATCCCGGTCAGCCCGAGCGCATAGGCGCGCGTCTTCGACCAGTCCACATCGCGCAACCACTCGGCGGACCCGTCGGCGCCTTCCTTCAGCGCCAGATATCCGTGCTCGAGAAGCCACGCGTTGAGATTCACGCCGCGCCGGAAGGAGGTGAAGCCGTGGTCGGAGAGCACCATGAGGACATCATCCTTGCCCACCCGGTCGAGCACCTCCCCGACCAGGACATCGTTGCGAAGATAGAGTTCCTCGATGGCGTTCGCATGCTCCGCGTCTTCCTTTCCGCGGGCCGCCGGATGCCCCTTCTCCGTATAACGCCAGAACATGTGCTGGATGCGGTCCGTGGCATCGAAGACGCAGACCAGCGCGCCCTTTCGGAGGCGGTCGAGTTCCGCGAAGAACATCGCCTTGCGTTCGTCATCAATGTCCAGCGTCTGCTGGAGGAAGGTGCCGTCGTCGGTCACTCCTTCGTTCAGCGCCCAGGTGTCCTCGGCGAGTCCGAGCGTGGAGAACGGCCCGATCCGCTTGGCCAGGTAGGTGGCGTAATACGAAGGATGCGAGACCGGCATGGCGGGCTTTTCCGGGTCCAGACTGATGGGCGTGACATAGAGCGAGAAGTGCTCATCCATCTCGGTCACCATCATGCGACACAACCCGGTCACCTTCACAGTGGGGGCGGCCGTGAACGAGAGCGTGATCCACTCGGAGAGCTTGCCGCGCTCGAGTTCCACGGTCTCTCCGTTCAGGTTCAGCGTCGCGCGGTCCGCCGCATGATCGAGGCGGATCGACATGGGGATGCTGAGCTTGGGGTTTCCGTCGAGAAAGAGGTTCTCGGGGCCTTCCAGCGCCGTCGTGTAAGCGTTGCCGCCGAGGGCGCCGTCCAGCGGAATGCGGACGCCGCCTTCCTTGAACTTCTCCTGTGCGGGGCGGGTGGTGAACAGCAGGAAGGTGCCCTGCGTGCCGAGCAGATCGGGGACGCACATGGCGGACAGTTGCGCTCCGTTGAACCTGTCCGGCGGGAAGGTGATCGGAACCCGGAGGATGGTGCTCCAGATGCCGCGCTCCCCGAGGATCGTCCAGAAGGGCTTCGACTTGCGAAGAAGGCGGATCTCCGGCTTGTGCCGGGGGATGCGCCACTTGCCCAGGCGGAAGAACTTCTCGATCCCGCCGATGTGCGTGGACGACAGGAGCGGGAGGTAGGTGCGGAGATCCCGGTCGAGGAAGTCGAAGATGTTGTGCTTCGCGGGGTGCGTCCCGGTGGAGAAGGAGGACCACGCGACCGGCGACACGGACGGGAAGGTGCTGCGGAGCGAGTGGTAGCAGCCCGCGTCGGCGAGTTTCCGGAAGTTCGGGAGCTTCCCTTCCGCGAGCAGGCGGTCGGTGATGCGGGGATCCTGCCCGTCGAACCCGACGACCACCAACCGCCGGATGCGGGGCTTTGCGCGGTTCTTTCGGAAGAGGAGCCGCCACAGAAGCCGGAAGGGCCACGCGAGGATGGCGAGAATCGCCAGCACGATCGTCGTGAAGAACACCAGGAACGAAGACGCAAGCGCGATCCCCGCACCGGGACCGATGTACGCCTCCGCCGGGGACGAGGCCGCCAGAACCGCGCAAAGCACGCCAAGCGCCGCGACGAACCCGGTCCGGGTCGGGCGTTCCTTTGAGTGTCCCGTGCAGATCAAGGGGCGGTTCCCTCCGCGGAAGTGGCTCTCCAGAGTTTCGGCGGTGCGGGCGTTGCGGATAAGGGAAAGGTCGCCCGATTCGGCCTCATCACAGTCCGGCGAGCAGTCTAGCCCGAAGACCGGCCGCCGCGCCATTCCAAAGGAGCGTCTCTCTTGGACTCGCGGCACCGCGTGCGGTACCCTCTCCCGGCTCAAGAAACGCCCCCGAGAGATCGATGACGGAAGAGAACACCTATCGGAGGAGGACAGGATGGCGTCGTGGATTTCAAGGATACTGGGCAAGGGTCCTGGAGACCCGATCGTGATTATCTCGGGGCTTCCGCGCTCCGGCACCTCGATGGCGATGAAGATGCTGGATGCCGGAGGGGTGGAGATTATGCAGGACGGCATCCGCACCGCCGACGATGACAACCCGAAGGGCTACTACGAACTGGAGAAGGTGAAGGAGCTGGACAAAGGCGGCGACAAGGGATGGCTCGTGGAGGCGCGCGGCAAGGCCGTCAAGATCATCTCCTTCCTCCTGAAAGACCTCCCCCCCGAGAACCGGTACAAGATCCTCTTCATGCGCCGCCCGATTCCCGAAGTGCTGGCATCGCAGGCGAAGATGCTGACGAATCGGGAGGAATCGAGCGAGACCGAGGACGCCCGCATGACGGAGCTGTATGAAAAGCACCTCCAGCAGGTGGAGTTCTTCATCTCGCGTCGGGACTATCTGGAGAAGCTGGACCTTCCCTACCGGTCGGTGCTGGACGACCCGCGCGGTCAGGCGGAACGGATTCGCGACTTCTTGGGAATGGACCTCGATGTGGACAAGATGGCCACGGTCGCCGATCGCAAGCTCTATCGAAACCGGGTGGAAGAGTCGCCCTCGTCGTAGGCGCGCGGGCCGGAGTCCGGCTCCCGTCGTGACCACTCCACGATGAGCGCCACGCTCCGGCCGTAGCTGCGGACACCACCCTCCACGCGGTTCGTGCGCAGGTAGGCGTCGTTCACGCGGCGTCCGGCCGTTCGCGCGCGCCCGCGAAACTGCCTCCAGTAGGCCGCGCGGTCGTCGAGATCGCGCTGGACGCCGGGGCTTCTTCCCTCCGCCAGCACATGCGCGCCGTCCGGGTCCACCGCCGCCAGCGCGGAAAGCGTCTGCCGGTGCGCGAAGAGCGCGGCGGCATACCGCGCGAGGGCATCGGGCGCGTGCCACGCGGCCAGAAAGCCGATGAAGTTGGCTTCGTCCTCGGAGGCGAAACCCCGGCGGTGCGCGGTCTCGTGCGCCAGCGTTACGGGGAGCGTGACGGCCGGAATGCCGCGGTTGGCGTTCGCTTCCGCGGTGAACGGGAAGTAGAAGCCGGTGATCCCCAACCGGTCGAGCATGCCGCTTGCGAGGAGCCGCTTGACGCGCCCGGCGGGACGCGCCTCCCGTCCGGGAAGCCCGAGGCGGTCGGCCGCTTCGGCCCAACCCGACTCCAGCGCGGCGTGAAGCGTTGCGCCGTCCGGGGGGCGTGGCGTGGGGGCGCCGGCGTCCTCCGTGCCGTGGAGCTGGAGATAGGCGGCATTCGTCGCCTCCAGGAACCTCTTCGCGAGCGCGCCCAACTCCGGCAGGTCCGCCCCGGCGGTGGCGGCACCCGGTTCGACCCAGTCCAGCCGCTCCGGGAGGGGGGCGCGGGCGTAGTGGACCCCCCACAGAAGGTAGAAGAGCGTCACGGCCACCCCGATGTCCGACGCCAGCCGAAGCGCACCGCACCCGGCGGCGTTTCGTGCGGAGCGCCTCCCGCGCACGACGGCGTACCCCCCCCGCGCCGCCCCGCAGAACTGGCGAAGCAGGAACGCGGCGATCACCCATTCCGACAGCGCAAAGGGAACGAGGCCGCTCACCCGCGCGAGTGCGGAGGAGAGGGCGGAGGCTGCGGCCGCGGCGGATTCGGCAAGGCCGGGAGCGCGCCCGAGGAGCAGCGTGGCCGCCCATGCCACGCCGCCGCAGGCCGCGCGGAGAAGGCGCGGGAGTGCGTGAAGCGGCGGAGAGGGGGAGCGTGTCGCGCGCGTCAGGAGGAGATCACCTCCCCGTCGGGAACCTCCCGGACGGTGTCGCCCGCATCCAGCGTCACCTCTCCGCGGATCGTCACATGGCGCCCGAAGCGCACATCGCCGCGGATCGTCAGCTTCCGGCACTCGCGAAGCGACGGCGGGCCGTGCGGGATTCGCTCTCGAAGCTGGTCCACGAAGCGGTAGTGCTTCGCGTCCAGCGTGATGAGCGGGGGGGCATCCCCCAGCGCGGGGTCCGGGATGACACGGTGGTCTTCGGTCAGCGTCCATGCGTCGGAGAGAATGCCGAAGAGGTCGTTCGTCGTCTTGACCGGCGCGAAGCGATGGTGCGGAACGCGCAACGCCCGCGCCCCCTCGAAGACCGAGATGGCCGCGCCCATGGCGGTCTCCAGCTGGAAGACCGCGGGAGAGGCCGGGTCCGCCGGGTTGAGCGTCTTGGCGTTCACGATCATCGGCAGCGGGAGGACACCGCGCCGCTCGCGGAGTGTCTCCGCCAGCGCGGGGAGGTTCACCCAGAGCGAGTTCGTGTTGAAGAAGCGGTGCCGGGCGATGTTCTGGAAATCGTCCATCTCTTCTTCGGGGCATTGAGCGACCTCGCGCAGCACCAGTCGTCCGTCCTTCGTCCGCGCAAGGTGTCCGCCCTTGCGGTCCGCCGGGGTTCGGTCGCAGACCTCCATGAGGAACGGGATGTTCTCGTCGGCGAACCACCCGAGAATGTCCAGATCCAACACGGCGCCGAGGTTGTCGGAGTTGGAGACGAACGCGTACTGGTAACCGGCGGCCAGGAGCGCGTCGAGCATTCCCGAGGTGGCGAGCGCGGGGTAGATGTCGCCGTGGCCGGGAGGGCACCACTCCAGCGTGGGATCGGGCGGATGGACCGCGGGGGAGAGGTCGTCCGCGAGAACCTTGGGCACCTTGTGCTGGAGGAAGTCGGCCGGGACTCCCGCGGGCAGGTCCGGGTACGCCGCGAGGGCATCCAGCGAATCCGCACGCGTGCGGAAGCTGTTCATGAGAACCAGCGGAACGCGCGCGTCGTGTTCCGCTCGCAGATGAAGCGTCTGCCGGGCGATGATGTCGAGGAAAGTGAGCCCGCCCTTCAACGGGAGCAGGCTCTTTGCCCGGGTCATCCCCATGCCGGTGCCGAGACCGCCGTTCAGCTTGAGAATCACCGCCCGGTCGAGCGCGGCCACCCCCGCGTCCGCATGGCCGGAGAGGTCCGTGCTGGCGGGGAGCGCGTCCACCGGGTCGATGTCCGCCGCGGAGAGCAACCCGGTGTCTCCCGCCCGGAGGAGCGCGTGGTAGTGGCGGAAGGTATCGATCGCGACGACGGGAAGTCCCTCGTCGCGCATTCGCTCCTCGAACGGGGCGAAAGTGTCGGCGTTTCCGTTCATGACGCTCCTCTCCGGGCGGCCATGCTACCATCGGACCACGGGAGGGGGAATCGTGCGCTATGTGACACTTCAGATGGTGACGATGGCGGGAATGATCGCCGCGTTCTTTCCAGGGCCCAAGGACCGGCTCTGGCCGAACCACCCGGCGGCGGACGCCTTGGGTTGCCTGCTGCTGGTTGCGGCCGCGGCACTGGTGACGGCGGGGTTTGTGACGATTCGCCCGACATTCCGGGTGCGTCCCGACCCGCGTCCCGACGGCCGGTTGGTCACCGGCGGGGTCTACGGCCGGTTTCGACATCCGATGTACACGAGCCTCGCGCTGGTGGCGGTCTCGCTGGTCCTCCTGCGCCCGAGCTGGCCGATGATCGGCGCGGGGATTGCCGGCGTGGCGGTGGTGGTGTGGAAGTCGCGGCACGAAGAGCGTCTTCTTGCGGAGCGGTATTCCGAGTACGCCGCCTACCGGAAGAAGGCTCGCGGCGTTCTGGGCGCGCGCGGGTAGATCCGGCCGGATGCCGGACCCCCCCCTACACGAAGAAGAGAATCCGTCCGCAGCTCTCGCAGGTGACGAGCGTCTGCGTCCGGCGGTCTTCCCCTTCCCGGCGCTTGGAGGTGGGGACCGCCATGGAACAGGCCAGACAGGAGTTTCCGATCACCGGGGAGACCGCCCGGTCGTATCTTCGGGAGAGGCGGTCGTAGTTGCGGAGATCCCGGGGAGAGACCGACTTCACGAGCTTCGCGCGGGCTTTCTCCAGGTTCTCGATCCCCGCCGTGGAGAAGCCCAGCTCCTCCTCTTTCTTGCGCTCCCGGATCATCAGGTCGATGTCCTGAAGCGCGGCCAGCTTGTGAGTGCCACCTTCAGCCACGGAAAGCCTCCCTGAGTGCGGCCATTGCGTCGTCGAAGTTCTTCGCGCCAAGGATGGCATCTCGACTCTTCGTGTCCTGCATGGCGCTCACGAGAGAACCGAGAAGCGGCAGGTAGACATTGTTCTTCTCCTGCGGCGGGGCGACCACCAGGAAGAAAAGGCGTACCGCTTTCTGATCCGGAGATTCCCAGTCCACGCCTTTCTTCGAGCGAGCCAGCAGCACCTTCAGTCTGGGCACGGAGAGCGTGCGCGAATGCGGGATGGCGACTTCCTTTCCGATGCCGGTCGAGCCGAGCGACTCTCGGGAGGTGAGCGCTTCCAGCAGAATGTCCGGGTGGCGAATGTCCGGGTCCACGGAGAGCGCCCCCGCGAGTTCCTTGATGACGCCCTTCTTGCTGCGGGCACGGAGCGCGGGGACGAAGCGGGATTCATCGAAGTACGAAAGAAGGAGGTCGGTTGCCAAGCGCATGGGCGCTCCAGGTAAGGCGGTCTTGCGACAACAGGCGAACATCCGACGATAGAGTACCACGCGGTTCGGATGCCGACCATACTGTCACAACTTGCGGAAGCGCGGGGAGGGATCTATCGTGCGCTCCCGTTGCGGGCGGGTGCGAGACCCGGCGGGGCTTTGGAGCGTGCAGGAGGGGAAGCGTGTTCGGTCGAAGAGAGAGCGGGGTGCTGCTGCATCCGACATCGCTCCCGGGTGCGGGTGGCATCGGGACGCTGGGAGAGGCGGCGCTTGCGTTTCTGTCGCGTGCCGCAAAGGCGGGGCAGACGGTGTGGCAGGTGCTCCCGCTCGGGCCGACCGGCTTTGGCGACTCCCCGTACCAGTGCTTCAGCGCGTTTGCGGGGAATCCGCTTCTGGTGTCAGAGGAGGGGATGCGGGCGGAGGGGCTCTTGCCGGAGGGTGAGGCGCGGGAGTGGGCGGGAGGGGATGGTGGCGCGGCGGCGCGCGTGGACTACGGCGCGGTCATTGGGCGAAAGGCGGCGGTGCTTGCCGGGGCGCACGCGCGGTTCCGGGAGGGCGCGGGCGGCGGGGAGATGCGACGCGCATGGGAGGCGTTTCGCGGAAGAGAGGCGGCGTGGCTGGACGACTACGCGCTCTTTGCGGCGCTGAAGGAGGCGCACGGGGGGGCGGCGTGGACCGAGTGGCCCGTGGAACTGCGCGACCGGGACGCGGCGGCGGTGGCGGCGGCAGGAGACCGGCTGGCGGAATCGGTCGAGCGAGTGGCGTTCGCGCAGTTCCTCTTCTTCCGGCAGTGGGACGCGGTTCGGGCGCACGCGCGCGGGGTCGGGATCCGGGTGATGGGGGACCTGCCGATTTTCGTCGCGCACGACAGCGCCGATGTCTGGGTGCATCGGGACGGCTTCCTGCTGGATGCGGCGGGCCGCCCGACGGGGGTCGCCGGTGTTCCGCCCGACTACTTCAGCGAAACGGGGCAGCTGTGGGGGAACCCCCTCTACCGCTGGGACGAGATGGCGAAGGGCGGGTTCGCGTGGTGGGTGGAGAGGATGCGGAGTGCGCTGGGGCTGTTCGATGTGGTGCGGATCGACCACTTTCGAGGGTTCGAAGCGCACTGGGAAGTGCCGGCGGGTGCGGAGACGGCCGCGGGGGGGCGCTGGGTGCCCGGGCCGGGCGCGGCGCTCTTTGACGCACTTCGGGACGCGCTGGGGGAGGTGCCGGTGGTGGCGGAGGACCTGGGCTTCATCACGGAAGAGGTGGTGGAGTTGCGGCGGCGGTTCGGCTTTCCGGGGATGCGGATTCTGCAGTACGGGTTTGGAGGAGACCCCGCGGAGAACGAGCACGCCCCGGAGAACCATGAGGCGAACTCCGTGGTGTACACCGGGACGCACGACAACGACACGATCGCCGGGTGGTTCTCAGGCACCCCGGACGAGGCGGCACGGTCGCCGGAAGAGGCGGCGACGGAGCGGGATGCGTTGCTCCGGCGCACCGGCGGGGACGGGCGGGAGATTCACTGGGACGCCATCCGGGTGCTGATGGAATCGGTGGCGGAGACGGTGATTGTGCCGATGCAGGATGTGCTGGGGCTGGGGAGCGACGCGCGGATGAACCGGCCCGGGGTCGCCGGGGGGAACTGGGGATGGCGCATGGCCGAGGGCGCGTTCGGGGAGGCGGAAGCCGCGCGACTGGCGGAGGAGACGCGCCGCGCGGACCGGGGGTGAGGGGGGTGTGGCGTTCACCATCGGGCCGACCGCGAAGCCGACGGGTCGAATGGTGCAACGCTATGTTCGACGCCTCCCGAAATAGGACCAGATCAACCTGAACATGGACCAGCGGGTTCCTGAGATACAAGTATCATGTTGTGTTTCATCCAACCCCAGCTTGCTGGTGGAGTCCACCTTAGCTTGGCCGCCGGGCTGTCCAAGAAAGTGGGACCACCTCTCTGGTAGCGCAGGAAGCTGCGCACCACCTTTTCGGTATAGACGATCGGATTGAGGGCCATGGTTCAGGATGCTCCCTTGCGGTGCCGACGGACGTTGAGAACTTTCCAGCGTAGCGCCGGGTGTTGAGCGAACCGACCGATCTCCTCCTGGTCGCCGTCGAACAGCCCCTCAAGGGCCAGGCGACCCTCCGCCAGTTCGTTCATGTAGAGCGTTTCCTCCGGGCGAAGAGCGAGCAGTGCGCCCAGCCGCTGCCAGGCGGCGGTAACGAGTTCGCCAGCTTCCACGCTCCGGCCTTGGGCCAGCATCGGCAGCAGCCGCTCCTCCACCTCCTGTTGGGTCAACTGTGTTTCGAGCCGCTCTCGACCGTAGGTCCCAAGGGGGTGGTCCAGCGTCCCGGCGATCGCCACGAAACGCGCACGAAAAGTCGGCTGCCCAAGACACTCCACAAGATCGGGAGCCAGGTTGGCCACATCCCAGGCGTCGCGGGCGGCGCAGCGTTCCACTAGGGCGAGCAGCTTGCCAGCGAGCAGTTCATCGTCCCCGACGCAGGGAAGCGAAGGCCTGTCCAGCTCTCCTGGTTGCCACAGTTCACGCCGAACGGTCGGGACGAAGGGAGTCCGGAAGAGAAAGTTAAGGTCCACCTCGATACGATCCTGCGGGCCGGAAGCGGAACGGTAGTCGAGGTAGATCTTGCGTCCGGCAAAGGCATCGGCGGATTGCTGGACGCGGTAGCCGGATCGTCGGGCAAGCTCGATTACGGCTTGCTCCACCCGGGGGCGGTCCTCCAGCATTGCCGAGCGATCCGCAGCCCCGATGTAGTTGAAATCGAGATCGACCGAGAGCCGAGTCGGGGTCCTGTAGCCCAGGTTGAGGGCCGTGCCACCCTTGAGGACGAGAGCTTCCTTGAGAAACGCATGCCGCCCCACATCGCCGGCGAACTCCCCCAGACGCGCGACCTTCTCCAGGGTCGCCACCGCGAATCCACTATCGGCAGCGCAGCGCTCGAGATACTCGAGGCTAGGGCTCATCGGGTCCTCCGGTCTGCTCCAGCTCGCGCGCTACGACCAGATTCCAACGCCGGAAGAACTGGCCGCCCCGCCGCCTTCGTTCGAGATACTGGGGGGAGGCTGGCACCTCTTTCTCCCACCGCCTCAGTACAGCCTCCGAGACATGAAAGCGGTTTCGGAAACGCTCGAGAAACCAGCCGGTGGCGGCCCAGAGCTTGGCGGCGCCATAGCGCCGGAGCACCTCTTCGAGCAGGTCCAGGTCCAAGGCGGTGAAGCCGCCTGCCGAAGCCAGCAACTCCTCATGGCCACCCACCAGAGAAGGGCGGCGAAACCCTTCGACCAGGGTCCGTTCCGGTCCGGTGCATGCCAGCAACTTCCCCCGGTGCTCGATCCGGCGTGACCCGAGGGGCTGCTCCTCCTCGCCCTTCATGGCGGCGGGGATTTGCAGGAAGCGGATGCGCGCGTCCCCGAGTTGGAGGTCCTTGCGCCGCCGTGCGGTGAAGACGGTGTAATCGCGCCAGGTGGAATGAGCCGCCCCGAGAAGTTCGAGGGCGCTGTGGTGGCAGAACAGGGCATCGGGGCGCTCGACAGCAGCGACCTGAAATGCGTCCGGTTGAAAGCCATCGGGCGTGACCCCCGCCGGAACGACGGCATAGAGCCCACGGGCCAGGAGTTTCAGCGTGCCCCGGTCGAGGTGGTAGCGCAGGCGCTCCCGCGTTCTGTCCCGTTCCCCCGCCGGGGCCAGCTCCCGCACGGCCCGGTCAAGCGAGAAGACCGGGTGCCGGGAGAAGAACTCCTGCGTGGTCACTTTACGCTCCGCTCCGTTCATGGGGAGAAAACTACGTCTTTGAGCGCTCTGTGTCAAGTGCGGGCTCCCGGGGGTGTCTCAATGCGCTGGACCGCCGCAACTGGCTATGGATGGCCAGTTGCGGCGGTCTTGCGCAAGCCCGACTTTACGATCCGCGCTCGAAATGGGGTTTTTCCTCCCCGCAACGGCACCAACCGTCAAGGGAGCCCTCAATCGAAGAGGCCCCCCTGCGGGTCCGGCTCGCCGTATTCCGGCGACTCCGGCGCGGCGGGCGGGCTCTCCGTCTGCTTCAATGGGGCCATCGCCCGAGGGCGATGGAGACATTCCACAATAACATCGCGGGTTCACTCAACAGACAAACATCAGTATCAGCGGGTCGGGGCATTCATCAAGAGATATCGTCCCCGACCGGTCACCCGCCCCCTCACTTCCCCCACAGCTGGTCAAACCGCTCCGCCGCCGTTTCCGCCATCCCGATGGCGCGGCTGACATCCTCCCGCGTCTCGACGCGAAACCCGCGCCACCCCGTCCTCCCGGGCCGCCGCGAGTCCGGCCCCAGCTCCTGCCACACCTCCGGCGTCACCGGTAGCGTGCCATCCTTCCACGGCCTGAACGCGACCTCCACGCATCCGTCGTCCGGCGTCCGCTGGAGATGGAACACCACCCCGCGGTTCTTCCTCGCCGAACCCGGCGAGCGGAAGACATACAGCTGCGCCCCGTCGCCGGGGGTCATTCGGCCCCGGGGGCAAAGAGAACTGGAGGAGACAATGGGAAGCACCCGGTCGAAGTAGCGGAGCCCAAAGGTCCGAAGGCAGGCTTCATGCTCCGCGTCTGAGATCGGGTCTTCGCGGAAGAGGGGCAGGGAGATCATGGGGAACCCTCCGGATCGCAGGAAAATGCGCCAAATAGCCAAGTCTCTCGCGTGGGGCACACAAACAGACGCGACCAGTGCGGATATTTAGCAGTAGCGGGTCACACTGTCAAGTAATATCCACACACCCGCCCCTGGCCGCCATGCGAGACGGAGGGGCGGATCGGAGGGGGTGGGCTTGCGCGTCGGCCCTCGCCCGGTGGGCTTGCGCAGGGGTCGGAAAAAATGAAGCCCGGAGCGGGATTTCTGTATCAGGGAGCCGGGGGCAGGCTACTTCCTCTCAGATGGGGCCTCTTGGGGACTCCGTTCCACACAGGGTTGTGTATTCGTTGTCGGTCAGGCTCGGGGGAGAAACCCGACTCTCTTTGGAGAATTGGGAACCTGACCGTCTGAATCCGGTGGAACGGGTCCTCGAGGGGCCTTTTGCGTGCCCCTCGGGTTACCGTATGCGAACGAGTCGCCCGGTGGCGGTGTCGCCCGCATCGCTCGTCGCGCGGAGGAAGTACACACCGGAGGGCGTCCGCCGCCCGCGCGGAAGCGTGCTCGGCCGCCGTCGCCGGAGCATCCCGCGCGATGCGGAGCACCTCTTCGCCGCCACGGTTCGGAGCGGCCCGCCGGAGGTTCGCCGCGAAGTACAGACCGCCGCCGCGCACTTTCCTTCGGCAAAGACGCGCGTCCTCTTCGACCCGACGACAGCCGAACTGCTCGACCGCATCCCGCACGCTCGCACGGTTCACCTGAGCGCGCACGGGTCCTTCCGCGACGACAACCCCGCCTTCTCGCGGATCACCACCGGGGACGGCGCGCTGTTCCTTGCGGACATTCAGGAGAAGCGATTGCGCGCGGAGCTGGTCGTCCTGAGCGCGTGCGACACGGGGCTGACCTTCACCGGCCGTGGCGATGATGTGACCGGCGTTGCGCTGGGGTTTCTCGGCGCGGGCGCGCGGAGTCTGGTGGCGAGTCAGTGGCGCGCGCACGACAAAGCCTCCCGCCGGATCATGGAGGCGTTCTACGAAGAATACGCCTCGCGGGGGTCGCGGGATGTTCCCGCGGCACTGGCGGCGGCGGGGCGTGCGGTTCGCGAAGACTGGAATCACCCGCTCTACTGGGCGGCCTTTGCCGCTTACGGCCGCTGAGCGCACAGGCTCCACGCTTCCCACGCGCCATCGTTTCCCCTACATTCACGCGACTCGACCCGGAGGACGACGCTTGCACGGAAGATCACCCATCCCAACGCGCCGGTCCGTTGCGTTCGCGACGGCGTGCGTCTTTCTGGCGGGTCTTCTGCCCGCGTGTCTCTCCTCGGTCACGGAACCCGGCGCACCCATCCCACCCGACCACGACGAATCGGAGAACGGCGCGTTCCACAAGGCGGGTGCGGAGGAGCCTTTTGTGCATGGCAACTCCTGCTTCGCTTACCACTGCCATCACGCGAACCTTCGCGGGGGCTGGGCGATCGCGAAGACCCGCGAGAGCGAGGAACTCATCGAGACCTACGCGCCGTCGTGCTATCAGTGCCACGGAGTGGAGTGGGACGATCCGGACTTCGAGACGATCCAGATCACCTACCCCTTCGGCGAGGCGGTGGAGTGGCCGCAGGGTGTGGGGCGCCTCGTCGAATGGGTGGGGCCGCCCGCGGACCGCTTCACGGTGGACCTGCGACGGGTGGACGGGGACGCGAGCGTGCTCATCGCAACGCTCTTGAACGACGCGCCCTCCGACGGCGTTCTCGAGGTTCCGGAGGTCCGCGCGGACTGGGGGCACGGCCCGGGCTTCTTCGTGCGCGTGCGGGATGACCGGGGGCGCCACGCTGACGGACTCACCTTCACGATCGCGCCCTCCGGCGGGGGCGGACGCGACGCGCCGGGGTTCGCGCCATGATCCGGGCCGCCGTGGTGATCGCCTTCCTGGCCGCCGCGCCCGCGCTGGCTTCGCCCGCCTCGCCCGGGGAGGCCGCGCCGGACTTTGTCATCTCCCAAGACGACCACTCGGTCGTTCACCTCTCCGACCTGCGTGGCCGCGTTGTGCTGGTCGACTTCTGGGCGAGCTGGTGCAAGCCGTGCCGGATTGAGTTCCCGGTGCTCGTGGAGCTGTACGAAAAGCACAACGACCACGGGCTTGAGATCGTCGCGGTCAACCTCGACACGGACCGGAAGAAGGCCGACGCGTTTCTGAAGCGCGTCGGGGGGGAGCCGCCGTTTGTCATCGCGTATGACCCGGACCACGCGACCCCCCCGCTCTACGCTCTGGAGGGAATGCCGACGACCGTGCTCGTCGACCGCGCGGGGATCGTGCGAAGCCGCCACACGGGTTTTCGCAAGTCGGACCGGGCGGAGTATGAGCGGGAGATCGCCGCTCTTCTCGCGGAGGATGTTGCGGAGGATGCTGCGGAGGATGCGGCGGATGCGGCGGATGAGTAAACGGAGACGCCGGAGGGGAGTGGCGCTGGTGCTGGCCGCCGCGGTCGCCCTTTCCGGGTGCGCGACGGTGCAACCGTGGGAGCGCGAGACGCTGTCCGACCCCATCATGGTCTTTGACGAGAACGCCATCGACAAGGGCGTGCGAGAACACCACCGCGACTACCGGGAAGGCTCGGCGGGGGCGACCGGCGCGCAGAGCGGAGGGTGCGGGTGCGGGTGACGGGTCTCCTTGCGCGGGTTGCGGTGGCGTCTCTGGCGGCGATGCCCGCCCTCGGCCCCGCGAACGCGCAGGAACTTCCCGGGGACGAAGTGCAGGTTTCGTTCAACGGGTACTTCGACACCTACCGCGTGGGCATCGTCTATCCGACCGTGTCGGCGTCGCGCCGGGTGTCGGAGTCGGTGAGCGTCTCCGCGCGCTATCTGGTGGACGCGATCTCCGCCGCCTCCATGCGAAGCCGGTTCGATGTGGACGGCGTGACTTCGGCGACCACGAACGAAGGCGGCGGCGCGGACGACTCCCCCGACGAACTTCGCCAGGAAGCCGGGCTCGGCGTGACCGGGCTTGTGGGAGAGGGGACGGCGTCGCTGAATGTGCTCTTCAGCACCGAGCACGACTACACCTCCGCCACGATTGCGGCGCGCGCGTCGCATCCGTTCCACCGCAAGAACACGGAACTGAGCGTGGGGTTTGTGCGGAGCCGCGACGAGAGTTTCCCCCAGACGCGTGACTGGCGAAGGGACAAGACCGTGACGACGCTGAGCGCGGGCGTCTCCCGCATTCTGGGGAGGCGAACGATCGCGCAGGCGGAGTTGTCGTACACGGACATGAGCGGCTTCCTGTCCGATCCCTATCAGGTTGTGACGATTGTCTATCCCGACCACGCGTCGGCGCGCCGGTACGAACCCGCGTCGCCGGACCGGCGGCGACGGAAGGCGGTGGGCGCTCGCGTGAACCGGATGATCGCGGACGGGATGTCGTTGCAGGTGGGCTACCGGTTCTACTGGGACTCGTGGAGCGTGGAGTCGAACACGGCAAGCGCGCTCCTTCGCAGGCACTTCCGCGACGGACTTGTGACCCTCGGGATCGGCGGACGGTACTACCGGCAGACGCGCGCGGACTTCTTCCGCGAATCGTATGACGCGCCGGAGGAGTTCATGACGGTGGACTCCAAGCTGGATTCCGGGGATTCGCGCGAAGTGGAACTCACGGTACGCGCGGGCGGCGGACTCTTTGGCGACCTGCCGGTGATCGGGCGCGAGGGTGTGGACCTGAACGCGAGCGTCGCATGGTACCACCGCCGCACGGACACGCCGGACTGGTTCACGCGGCGCACGGATCTCCATGCGATCGTCACCAGCATCGGGTACCGGGTGCGGTTCTGACATGCGCGCGCTGACGCGGGCGGCCGTGGGCGTGGTGGTCGTCGCGCTGATGATGGCGCGGCCCGTGGCGGCCGGGCCGGAGCGCGTCGAAGTCTCCGTCAGCAGAATCCTCATGGGCACGCTCGTCGAAGCGACCGTTCTCGCGGAAGACGAATCGCACGCGCGCGCCGCACTCCTGGAAGCGTTCCTGGAGATGGAACGCGTGGAGGCGCTGCTTCATACGGAAGGGGACGGGAGCGACATCGCCGCGCTGAATGAATCGGCGGGCGGGGAGGCGGTACCGGTCGGGCCGGAGGCGTTCGGCGTGATCGCGCGCGCGTGGGAGTATCGCGCGCGTTCCGGCGGGCTCTTCGATGTGTCCGTGGGTGCGCTCACCGCGCTGTGGGGTTTCGGCGACCATGACGCGCGCGTCCCGGAGGCGGCGGAAGTGGCGGCCCTCCTGCCGGGCGTGGGTGCGGGCGCGGTGGTGATGGACGCGGCAGCGGGGACCGTGCGGTTGCCGTCCGCGGTGACGCGCGTGGACCTGGGCGCGATCGCAAAGGGATACGCGGTGGATCGCGCGGCGGCGGTGCTTCGTGAACGCGGGCTTCGCGACTTCCTGCTGAACGCGGGCGGCGATGTCTTCGCGTCGGGACGCAAGCGACCCGGCCGCCGGTGGTGGATCGGCATCCGGCACCCGCGCCGGGCGGGGGAGCTTCTGGGACACTTCGAACTGGAGGACGCGGCCGTGGCAACCAGCGGCGACTACGAGCGCTTTGTGGAAGTGGACGGAGTGCGCCACCATCACATTCTTGACCCGAGATCGGGTTGGCCCGCGCGCGGGTCGAGGAGCGCGACCGCCATTGCACCCACGGCGGAGGAGGCGGACGCGCGGGCGACCTGGCTGTTCATTGCCGGGGGGGACGGGAATGGCGGCGAGGATGGGGAGGACCGCGGGGTGGTTCCCTTTCCGCGATCACTCCATGTGGATGCGACCGGGCGGGTGCGGGCGGATTCGCTCCTGATTGTGGAGCACGGGCTGGTGATTCTGGACTGAGTCCCCCCGCGGCCATTCCCCGGCATCTTGACAAGAGGAACCGACCGCCCCGTGCCAGCGCACAGCGCCTTGATCACCCGTCGCCCGGAGTGAGATCAGCGCCGCACGACTCTCTCCGCGAGCAGTTGGATCACGAGGAACCCTCCGAACACGCATACGATGGCCGCCCCCGTTGGCAGGTCGGCCACATAGCTCACTGCGGATCCGGCCACCACAGCCAGTACTCCCACGCCCATCGCGTAGACGAACTGGACCCGGTTGGCCGGGAAGAGCCTCGCCGCCATCACCGTAGGCACCACCAGCAACGCAAACACCAGCAGCACCCCGGCTACCTGTACGCTCGAGGTCACGGCGGTGCCGAGGATCGCGTAGAACACCAGATCCCACCAGCCGACGTGGAGACGGTTGCGGCGGGCCCCCTCCGAGTCGGTGGAGATGCGACAGAGCGGAACGCGCCAGAGCCACAGCAGGCCGCCGAGGGCCGCGTACAGCACCGCCGTCTTCACGACGACCGGCCAGGTGACCCACAAGATGGCACCCACGAGCAGGTGGCGGATCTCTTCGCCACCGTGGGGTACCTGAGTGAGCACCAGGATCATCGAGGCGCTGGCCACGACATAGATGATGCCGATGTACGCTTCCTGGGGCACCCGGTCGCCGCGGGTGCGGCTCAAGGCGATCAGGCCGGCGCCCAGGAAGGTGGTGACCAGCGCGATGAAGTGGGTCATGTCGGAACCGATCTCGCCGCCGAGGATCAGCGAGACCGCCACGCCGAAGGCTGCCACCTGCGCCAGGGCGATATCCACGAAGATCACCCCCCGACGCACCACATGCCACCCCAGATGGGAGTGCATGGCCACCAGAACCAGGGCCAGGACGACCGGGGCCGCCATCATTTCGAGAAAGCCGCTCATGAGCCGGCTCCTTCCGCCGCGGCTGTCGCCAGCCCCTTTACGATCGCGTCGATGAGGTGCAGGTAGCTGTCGACGCCATCCACCGCACCCGTGGACGCCGGCAGAACGGCCAGGGGCGCGCCCATGCGGTGGGCGGCGCGGCGGGCCACATCGATATGGCTCCAGGTGGCCGCCACCACGATGACATCACCCAGTTCCCGGCCCCGGTCAATCATCTCCTGCACATGCCGGGGTGACGGCGTGATGCCCGGACGGTGCTCGATCTCTCCATACACATCGAGGCCGAGCCAGTGGACCAGGTAGGCCCAAGTCTGATGGTAGAGAAGCACATGCCCCGCCCGGGCCGGGGCGATGTCCGCTTCCCACCCGGCCAGCCTGCCGCGAATGACCCGGGCGAAGGAGTCGGCGCGAGCGGCATGGGCCGCGGCGTGGTCGGGGTCGAGTTCACCCATGCGTGCGGCCATATGCCGGGCCACTCGCACCATGGCGCGGGGGTCGAGGGTGTAGTGGGGGTTGCCCAGGGCGTGGATGTCGCCGTGGCCGCGGTCGACATGATCGTGCGGCACACCCAGGACCTCCGTCAGGGCCGAGGAGCAGTCCAACTCGCCGTCGGCTCCAGGACGGACCTTCGGGTTGCGCGCCTTGCGGATGAGGCGGGGCAGCCAGCCGATCTCCAGTTCGAGACCGTTGTAGACGAGCAGGTCAGCCTTGCCAAGCTTGCGGGCCAGGCTGGGTTTGGCCGACAGGTAATGGGGGTCGGTCGAGCCGGGACAGAGCACCGAAACCTCGACATCGTCGCCGCCCACGAGCCGGGCGAGATCACCAAGGTCCGAAGTGGTGGCCACGACTCTCAGGCCGGCTTCCGCGACATCGGGAGAGAGCGGCGCGACCGCGAGGAGCAGAAGCGGAAGGGCATGGATGATGCGCGTCATGGCGTCCTCCTAGTACAGGTGCGCCGGGTGCGACCCGATCGTGAAGTTCCACTGCACCGAGGCTCGCAGATTCGCCGCTTCGCCGCCGGTCTTCCCGGTGCGCGACACCTCGCCACGCAAGGAACTGAAGTGGCTGGGCGCATAGGTGACGGCGGCCTTCCACTCGGTCCAGTCGGCCCGTTCCCCGTCCTCCTTCTCGTGGTCGTGTTCGAGCGCCCCGTCCACTTCCCCGCAGCCGGCGCCCACCCACCAGTCGCGGTGGACGCGGTACCGGGCGAGAGCGAACCAGCCCACGGGGTTCGCCTCGCCATGCTCGGCATCAGGCAGGTAGGCCTCCACGGACACCTCGGCGGCAGGGCCGTGGGATTTCGCCGAAGAAGTCCATTTCCATGTGGCATCGAATCCGGCGACCGCCAGATTGCCGGTTTCGTCTTCGTGCGGAGCACCCGGCCCGCTCAGGTACGACCCGCCGAGTTCGAAGGTGGCGTCGTCGCCCAGATCGAAGAGGTTCGACCAATGGGCGCCGACGACAAGCGCGTCCTCATGGGGGTTGAAGATCTCCGCGTCACCGTTCACACCGTACACCATCACCTCCGACCACCAGGGAAGGGGCAGTGAGGCGTCGACCGCGGCACCCACCTCGCTCAGGCCGTGGTCCCCGAGGATCCGGCGCTGGGCCAGAGGCGCCCGGGCGAAGGGGTACTGGTGAGTGTGCAGCATGGCGTGGCGGCCGACGGGCAGGTAGAAGCGGCCGAGGGTCAGGCCCAGGCCGGCGGGCATGGCGGTGCTGGTCAGCGCGGCGACCTCCAGGTCGGTCTCCAGGCCATGCCCCTCACCGTCTTCGTGATCGTGGGCGGGATGGAAGGCCACCACCACATCGGCGGCCCAGAACGGATCGACTGCCGAGGTGAACTGGACCTCCGCCTCCTGGAGCCTGGCGAAGTTTTCGTCGGCGGTGGATGAGCCGTCGTTCCATTGCCCCAGAAACAGGGCATTGAAGCTGATGGCCGGGTTCATGTCGTTGGACACGCCCGTGGCCGTGGACGACGCGCCGAGCGCGGCGCTGACGGTCAGGGACAGGATGGCGGCGACAAGCAGAGTCGTCTTCATAACAGTCTCCTCCAGACAACAAGATAGACGCCGCAGGGACCGGTCTGGCCCACGGCGGTCATGCTCGTGTTTCCTTGCGCGTCAGGAGGCGGTCGGAGGCGCGCGGGAGTCCGGGAGGCGCGGTCCGTCGAACTCGGGGAGGCGCTCGGGCGACGCGACGCGCGCGCGGCCCAGCACGACCAGTTCGTCCGTGAACCGGGGGGTGTCCCCTACGGCATCCACGCCGTGAAGGACACAGCAGGCGTGATGCTCCGGGTCGGTTGAGCCGGGTTGGTGGCCGACATCGCCGACATGGTGCTCGAGGTGTCCCGCTTCACAGGCGACACCCGCAATGAGAAGCAGCAACGCCGCGACGCGGAGAGCCGTGGGTGACCGGAAAGAAGAGCGGAATCGCCAGATCATGGCACCAGTCTAGTCTGCCCCGGTCGCTTCGACAAGGCTGCCGATTCCTCACGCCCGCCTCACGGCGCACCCGGCTTGCGGTTGCGGGCCTTCCCGCGCGCGGTCGCCTGGCCGGTTCCGGCACCCCCCACGCGCCTCTTCCCACACCGCCGGATTCCGCTATACTCCCTCGCCATTCGGAGGAGCCGGACCATGACACTTCAGGAGATCATTCTTCGCCTCGAACGCTTCTGGGAGGGGCAGGGCTGCGTGCTCACGCAACCCGTCAATACCGAGGTCGGCGCGGGCACCTTCAACCCGCACACATTCCTCCGCGCGCTCGGGCCGGACCCCTGGCGTGTGGCATTTGTGGAGCCGTCCCGCCGTCCGAAGGACGGCCGCTACGGCGAGAATCCCAACCGCGTGCAGGAGTTCCACCAGTACCAGGTCATCCTGAAGCCTTCCCCCGACGATGTGCTCGACACTTATCTGGAAAGCCTCGGCGCCATCGGTCTCACGCTGTCGCGGCACGATGTCCGCTTCGTCGAGGACGACTGGGAGTCGCCCACGCTCGGCGCGGCCGGTCTCGGCTGGGAGGTCTGGCTCGACGGAATGGAGATCACCCAGTTCACCTACTTCCAGCAGGTCGGCGGCATCGAACTGGACCCGATCAGCGTGGAGTTGACCTACGGGCTGGAGCGGATTGCCATGTATGTGCAGGGCGTCGATCACATCCGTGACATCCGCTGGAACGACACGCTCACCTGGGGTGATGTCCACCTCGCGAAAGAGCGGGACTTCTCCCGCTACAACTTCGAAGAGGCGAACACGGACCTCCACTTCCGGCTCTTCTCGGATTTCGAGGGAGAGGCGAAGCGCCTGCTTGACGCGGAGCTTCTCTATCCGGCGTACGACTTCGTGCTGAAGTCGTCGCACTGCTTCAATGTGCTCGACGCGCGGGGCGCCATCAGCGTGACGGAACGCGCCGCCTACATCGGGCGGGTGCGTGCGCTGGCGGTGCGTGTCGCAAAACTGGCGATCGCCCGCGCTTCCGGCGAAGCGGCCGCGCCTTCCGGGGGGGCTGCGTCATGAACGCCGACCTGCTCTACGAGATCGGTACCGAAGAGATTCCCGCCGGTTACCTGGCTCCCGCCGCGCGCGGGCTGGAGTCGGAGGTGCGCGCGTTCCTGACCGGCGCGGCGCTCCCCTTCCGCAGCCTCTCCGTCGACTACACCCCGCGCCGCCTCGCGCTTTCCATCACCGGTCTCCCGGAGTCGCAGGAGGATCGCGTGGAAGAGGTCACCGGTCCGCCGTGGAAGGCCGCCTTTGCCGGGGACGGCACCCCGACGAAAGCGGCGGAAGGGTTCGCGAAGGGCCGCGGGCTGGCCGTCGCCGACCTCGTCAAGGTGGAGACGGAGAAGGGGCCGTATGTCGGCGCGACCGTCACCACTCCCGGGCGGCGCACCGCGGACCTTCTGGCCGAAGCACTCCCCGCGGCCACGGCCGCGATCGTCTTTCCGAAGACGATGCGCTGGGGGCCGGACCGCTTCCGTTTCGCCCGGCCCATCCGCTGGCTGGTGGCGCTTCTGGGCGGGGAGGTCGTGCCCTTTTCGATCGAAGGTGTCCAGACCGGCCGCGCGACCTTCGGTCACCGGTTGCTCGGCCCCGGTCCGTTCGAGATGCGCTCCCCCGCAGACTACGCGGATTCCCTCGCGAAGGGGCGCGTGGTGCCGAACGCAGCCCTTCGCGAAGAGCGGATCGCGGCGCTTCTCGCGGACGCCGCTCGCGACGCGGGCGGGACCCTCGTGCCGGATGCCGCGCTCGTTGAGGAGGTCGCCTGCCTTGTGGAGACGCCACACGCGCTCACCGGCTCCTTCGACGACGAGTTCCTCCGGCTTCCCGAGATCGTGATTCGCACCGCCATGCGTTCGCACCAGCGGTACTTCGTGGTCGCCGGGCCGGACGGAAAGCTCCTGCCCCGGTTCCTCTGCGTGCTGAACGGAGAGCCGGGCGACCCCGCGCAGGTGCGCGACGGCAACGAACGCGTTCTCCGCGCGCGCCTCGACGACGCACGGTTCTACTGGACGGAGGATCGCCGCACCACGCTGGAGGAGAAAGTCCCCCGGCTTGCGGACATCGTCTGGCTGCGCGGGTTCGGATCACTCGGTGACAAGACGGACCGCGTGCGCAAGCTTGCCGTGTCCATCGCCTCGGCGCACTTCCCCGACGCCGAACAGACCACCGATCGCGCCGCGCTTCTCTCCAAGACGGACCTCACCACGGAGATGATCCGTGACGGCAAGGAGTTCACCGCGCTTCAAGGCACCATCGGAAAGGAATACGCGCGCGCGTGCGGCGAACCGGACGAGGTCGCCGCCGCCATCGAGGAGCAGTACTTCCCGCGCCACGCCGGAGACGGGCTTCCCGCGTCCCCCGCCGGAGCGGCGATTGCGCTTGCGGACCGGATCGACACGCTCGTCGGAGTCTGGGGCGCCGGGCTGAAGCCCACCGGATCGAAGGATCCCCACGGGCTCCGCCGCGGGGCGATCGGCGTCATCCGCATCCTCCTCGACCGCAATCTCGCCGAGCGCGTCGGGTCACTCATCCGCGCCGCCGCGGATCTCTACGGCGGCCTCCTTGCGGATCCGGACACCGTCGTCGCGGAAGCCTCCGCCTTCGTGCGCGACCGGCTGGCCGGGCATCTCGCGGAAGAAGGGTTCGATGCCGATGTGGCCGCCGCCGTCGTCGCGTCCTCCGGCGGGAATCCCGTGGATGCGCGCGCGCGCACGGAAGCGCTCACCGCCATGCGGAGGACGAGCCGCGATGACTTCGAGGCCCTTGCCGCCGGGTTCAAGCGCGCGCGGAACATTCTGAAGAAGGAGTCGGCCGAAGGCGCCCCGGAGCGCGATCTTCTCACCGAAGACGCCGAGACCGCCCTCTTCGACGCGTTCGCCGCGGTGGACGCGGAAGTCGGCCGCGCCGAAGAGGAGTGCCGCTACGCGGAAGCGCTCGCCGGGCTGGCCAGCCTTCGCGGACCCATCGACCACTTCTTCGACTCCGTCATGGTCCTCACCGACGACGATGCCGTCCGCCGGAACCGCCTCCGGCTTCTCGGGCGCATCGCGGACCGCTTCGCCGGGCTTGCGGATCTGTCGAGGATCTCCCCTCCGGAGCGTGGCGCCGCGTGAGGCGCTTGTCGCTTCCGCTCGCCGCCGCGCTCCTCTTCGCGGCCGGATGTTCCGGTGGAGGCGACAACCCCGCCCCGCGCGTCATCGTCTTCGGGATCGACGGCGCGGACTGGGACCGCGCGCTCCCGCTCGTGCGGCAGGGGAAGCTCCCCGCCATGAAGCGCATCCTCCGCACGGGTTCCCGGCGAACGCTCGTGTCGCTCATTCCCGAGCGCCTCTCGCCCACCATCTGGACCACCGCCGCCACCGGCGTCCTCCCCGAGCGCCACGGCATCCACCACTTCGTGACGCGCGGCGAAGACGGCTCCATTCAGCCTGTCACCTCCAACCAGCGCCGCGTCGCCGCTGCCTGGAACATCCTCTCCGCACGCGATCGCACGGTGGGCGTGTACGGCTGGCTGGCCACCTGGCCCGCGGAGCCGGTGAATGGCGTGATGATCTCTTCGTACACGCCCTTTTTTGCGGGATGGAGCGGCGACAAGGCCAGCCGTCCGCTGAAGGGCACCTTCGTCGAAGGCATCCGCGATCAAGTCTGGCCGCCCGGGCTTCAAGAGGAGCTGTCCGCGCTGAAGACGCGCCCCGATTCCATTGGCGACCATGAACTCGCCGCGCGCTTCACCGGCGTTCCCCTTCCCCGTGCGCCATCGCCCGACGCCGCCCGATCGCTGGAGGGCATGCGCTGGTCGTGGGCCAGCGACCGCACCTACGAACGCATCTACCACCACCTTGCGGACCGTTCACAGCCGGCGGAACGCGCGGATGTGGAGTTTCTCTATTTCGGGTCGGTGGATGTCGTGGGTCACCGGTTCTGGAAGTACATGGAGCCGGACACCTACGCTCTCGGCAAGGTGGACCCCGCCGAAGTGGCGGCCTACGGACTCAGCATCGAGAGCGCGTACCGCTCCGTCGACGATATCCTCACCGGCGTCCTCGCCCGCGAGGAGGAGCCCACGCGGCTCTTTATTCTGTCGGACCACGGGTTTCGCGAAAACCGCGACCCCGCGCGAGCCACCAGTTCCGGGTGGCATCGCTCCAGCGGCATTCTTCTCAGTGACGGGCCGGGGCTCCGCGAAGGCCTTCTGCCCCCGGCGTCGGTGGTCGACTTCACGCCAACCCTCCTCTATGCTTCCGGGCTGCCGGTGGCGACGGACATGGACGGAAGCCCCGCGCTGGATCTCTTCGAAGAGGAACACCTCTTTGGACATCCCGTTCAGGAGATTCCCTCCTGGGAGCCGGAAGTGGATCGAGAGCGCGGAGGGGCGCCCGTTGCCTCCCCGGTGGACGCGGAGATTGTGTCCCGGCTTCGCGCACTGGGGTATCTCGACTGACAGGACACGCGGCCCACGGGCCGGGAGGAATCCGGATGATGCACGGTGGAACAACAACCGTCGCGACGGCATGGCTCGTCGCGCTGGCTCTCCTTCTCCCCGGATGCGGCAAAGGCACCGAGGATGCCGCCGTCCCGTCGGAGGGCGGAACCGAATCGGCAGGCCCCTCCGTGCCCGTGACGGAAGTGGGTACCTATGTCCATCTCGTGATCCCGTCCATCGTGAAGGCGGGCGAAGAAGTCGACCTCAAGATGCGCGTCGTGACGCAGGTTGGCGCGCCGGACTACGACTTCGAAGGCGGGTTTCGCGTGGAAGCCTCCGCCGAGAACCCGTTCCAGAAGATGGACCGCGCTTCCTGGGAGCCGGACGAAGACGGTTTCTACCTGATGGAAGGCCTCGTCTTTGAGCTTCCGGGCGTACAGAACCTGCGCGGCCTCGTTCCGGAGGACACCGTGTCGGCGGAAGCGAACGCCTTCGTCGTCCAGACGGATCCCGACTACCGGATCTACTGGGGTGACCTGAGCGGCGTGAGCGACCTCGGCGCGGGGAACCACGCGCCCGCCGTCTATTTCTGGTACGCGCGCGGCGTGGGGCTATTGGACTTCGCGGCGTTGACGGATTCGGACTATGACGCGTCCATCGAAAAGGCGCTCGACGAAGAGGCGTGGATGGAGATCGAAGGCAGCGTCCTCGACGATCTCCACCGCCCGGGAGACTTCATCCCGCTGCATGGTTTCCGCTGGGCGTCCGGGGAGTATGGGGATCGCCTCGTGCTTCTCCCGGGGCCGCCGGAGCGGTTGTGGTCGAACGCGGCCGGATTCGACACACCGGAGAAACTCGCCGCCGCGCTTCCTGACGGTGCCATCCTCGCGGTGCCGCACCCGCCCGGAACCACGACGCGTCCCGCCGTGGATCCCGCCTCCGTAGCCCCGTCGCGGGAGGGGCTGGTGGAAGTGGTTTCGTCGCTCGGGATGTTTGAATCGGCCGGGCTTCCGCGCCCGCCGGACACCGGAGACGCGCCCGGTCCCTACGCGAAGGACCTTCTCGCCTCCGGGGCGCGCGTGGGCTTCATCGGCACCGGGGACATTCGCTCGACGCAACCCGGCAACCCCATGGGCATTCGCACCGGGGACAGCATCTGGCCTGTCGGGCTGACCGCCGTTCTCGCAAAGGAACTGACCCGCGAGGCCGTGCTGGACGCGCTTCGTGAGCGTCGCTGCTACGCCACCTCCGGCCGTCGTTACCTGCTGGAGTTCACCGTCGACGGGCACCAGATGGGTTCGGACCTTCGCGTGCCGAGTGGCCATGTCGCGGCCATCTACGGTTCGCTCGGGTCGATGACGCGCTGGATGCGGATCGAGGTCGTCGGGCCGGACGGGCCGATCGCCGCGCTCATGCCGGAAGGCGAGGACATCGATGTCGTGGAGATCACGGCCGAGACGCTCCCGGTCACCGAGCCGACCTGGTGCTACCTGCGCGGCATGGACGAGTACGGGGGGATGGCCTGGTCGAGCCCCGTGTACCTCCAGCCGGAATAGTCGTGTCCCGCCGCGTTCTCGCCATCGCGCTCGACGGCGCCACACTGGATCTGATCGGGCCGTGGCTGGACGACGGCACCATGCCGAATCTCGCGCGGCTCCGCGACGAGGGCGTGTCCGGTCCGCTGGAATCGATCATTCCGCCGGTGACCGCGCCCGCGTGGTGTTCCTTCATGACCGGCAAGAACCCCGGGCGGCATGGCGTCTTCGAGTTCTTTCTCCGCGAGCCGGGGAGCTTTGACGAAGTCCCCGTGAACTCCGCTGCCCGCGCGGGGAAGACGCTGTGGGAGATTCTCTCCGAGGCGGGGAAGAAGGTGCTGGTCGTCGGCGTGCCGGTCACCTACCCGCCGTCTCCGGTGCGCGGGAATCTCGTGGGTGATTTCCTCACGCCGATGGGAAACCGCGACTTCACCTGGCCGCCGGAACTGCTCGCCGAGATCGAGGAAGCGACCGGTCCCTACCAGCTCTATCATGTCGAGGTGTACCGAAAGGGGAACGCCGCCCCGGTGCTCGATGAACTGGACCGCGTGCTGGAGGCGAACCGTCGCGCATACCACTGGCTTCTGACGGAGAAGGAGTGGGACTTCGCGATGCTCCATGTCTGGGGCACGGACCGCTTCGGCCACGAACTCTGGCACATTCTCGACCCGAGCCACCCGGAGCACGACCCCGCGGAGGCGCTGATCTGCCGCGACCGGTGCGTGGACTACTTCCGGCGCGTGGACGCCGTCGTCGGCGAGTGGATGGCGGCCGCCCCGGACGCGACCACCGTGGTGCTCTCCGACCACGGGTTCGGCCCCATCCATCGCTTCTTCGTGTTCAATGTCTGGCTGTTGCAGAAGGGGTTCCTGCGGCTGAAGCCGGGGTTGTTGACCTTTGCCCGGCGCGCGCTCTTCGAGATGGGACTCACCCCCGCGCTTGGCTACCGGATCTCCATGAAGCTCGGGTTCGCGCGGATGCGCCTTGCCTCGGGCGTGGGGACGCGCGTGCGTCTCCTTCGCCGGATCAATCGCGTGTTCCTGTCGCTGGACGATGTGGACTGGTCGCGGAGCACGGCCTACTCCAAGGGGAACTACGGGCAGATCTTCCTCAACCTGCGGGGCCGCGAACCGAGCGGGTCGGTGGAGCCGGGCGAAGAGGCGGAGCGCGTGACGGAAGAAGTCATCCGCGAACTGCGGGCGCTTCAGGACCCGAATACCGGCGAACCGCTCATCGGGGAGATTCACCGCGCCGGGGACCTCTACGACGGCCCGTTCGTCCACCGTGCGCCGGAGATCACCTTCCTTCCTGTGGACATGCGGAACAAGGCGTTGGGTACGGTGGATTTTACCTCGAACCGATTCATCGAACCGGTGTACGGAAACTCAGGAGACCATCGGATGAACGGGATCTTCTTCGCGGCGGGCGACGGGGTTCGCCGGGGAGCGGTGCTCCGGGGCGGACGGCTTCTGGATGTCGCGCCGACGATCCTCCACCATCTGGGCCTGGGGATTCCGTCGGACTTTGACGGGCGTGTGCTGGAAAGTGTGTTCACGGAAGCCGAAATGAAGGAGCGTCCGGTGCGTGGCGCCCCCCCGGCGGGGGAGGGCGGCACCGGCGAGGATCATCACATGAGCGAGTCGGAGCGGGAGGAGATCCGCAACCGGCTTCGGGGGATCGGGTACCTTGGCTGACAGACCCCCGCCCGGTGTCGGGCGAAAGATCTCGGTGGTTCTTCCCGCGTACAACGAAGAAGAGAGCATTGAGCGGCAGGTGCGCTCGGTAGACTCCGTGCTGCGGGAGTTCCGCTTCGAGGATTACGAAGTCATCGTTGTGGACGATGGAAGCGCCGACCGCACCGGAGAGATTCTCGAAGGTCTTCGCGAGGAAGTCCCGAAACTGCGAACGCTTGTTCACGAGACCAACCGGGGTTATGCGAAGGCGCTGGCCACCGGGTTCGGCGGGGCCGCCATGCCGCTGGTGTTTTACACCGACGCGGACAACCAGTTCGACATTCGCGAGATCAAGAACTTCCTGGCCGCCATCGACGACTACGAGATCGTCTGCGGCTTTCGCATTTACCGGTTCGACCCCCTCTCCCGGCTCATCCTGTCGTGGGGGTACAACCTGCTTGTGCGGATTCTCTTCCGCATCCGCGTCCGCGATGTGGACTGTGCCTTCAAGCTCTTCCGCCGCGAAGTGTTCGACACGATCCACATCGAGTCGGACAAGTTCTTCGTCGACACGGAGATTCTCGCAAAGGCCTCGCGCCAGAAGATGCGCATGACCGAAATCGGCGTGCGGCACTTCCCGCGCGAAGCGGGAGAGTCCACGGTTCGCCCGAGCCATGTGCTTTCCACGCTTCGCGAGATTGCGAGCATGTGGGTGAGCATCGTTCTTCGGGGCAATCGGTGAGAGGACTCGCCGGGATTCTCGCGGGGGCGCTGGTCCTTCGCGTGGCCCTCGCGGTTTTCTTTGCGGACCTCACACCCCGCTACGACGAGACCGAGTTCCTGTCCTACGGCGCCCGGATCGCTTCGGATGAAGGCGGCCCGGCGCTCTGGCGGGCACCCGGCTACCAGTGGTTCACGGCGGCGGGGCTTCTGCTCTCCGGCGGGCAGGCCGTGGGCGTGCGCGTTCTTCAGGCGCTCCTGAGTGTCGGAACGGTGGCGCTCGTGTGGCGCGTCGCGCGTCGTCCGCTGGGCACTCGCGGGGCACTCGCGGCCTCCGCGCTCGTCGCGCTTCATCCGTCGCACATTGCCTTCTCGCATCTTCTATGGTCGGAGACGCTCTACGGATTCCTCGCGCTGGCGGCGTTCGCGTTGCTACCGGCGGCGTCGCGACGCGGCGGGGCGTTTCGCGCGGCCGGGGCGGGCGCGCTGCTGGGCGCGGCGGCGCTGACCCGGTCGACGGGGCTTGCGCTTCTCGCGGTGAGTGCCGTGTGGCTTGCCGCGTCCGCTCCGCGCGGTCGTCGCCTCCTCTGCGCGGGTGCCCTCCTGGCCGCGGGCGTGGTGATCGTGGCGCCGTGGAGCCTGCACGCCAGCGGGAGGGCGGGCGAACCCGTTCTCATCGACGCAAACGGCGGATTCAACCTGTGGAGCGGGCACAACCGCTACCTGGGCGAAGGGCTGCCCGCGCTCTGGTCGGTGGGGCTTGCGCCCGGGAATGGCGTGGGCGTGCCGCTGTCCGATCCGCGCTGGCGGGAAGATGTGGAGCGGCGCATGGCCGCCGATGGCGCGGGGCGCGGCGAAGATGCCCGGATTGCCCGCGACCGATGGTACCGCGCGCGGGCCATGGAGGAAGTGGCGCGGGACCCGGCCGCCGCCCTGCTTCGCGCGCCGGGGAAGGCGGCGGCGTTCTGGTCGCCTGATTTCTTCCTGCCGCGCCACCTTCTTCGCGACTGGTACGGGCCGGTGTCGCCGGGCGCGGCGGTCGCGCTTTCGCTTCTCACGCTGGCGGCGTCGGTGGTTTTCCTCATCGGTGGCCCCGTGGGGCTGGCCGCCATGCGGCGGTCACGGTTTCGTTCGCTGGCGGTGTCGTGGGTCGCGGTCTACTTCGTCGTCCACATGGTCGTGTACGGGCACTCGCGAATGCATCAACCGCTCGTTCCCATTCTCGCGGTGGCGGCGGTCGCTGCCGCCCGGAGAATCCGGGAGCGCGGAATACTCCGGCGCTCGGTCGTGGTCGCGACGGTGGTGCTTCTCCTGTGGGTGCGCGCGTGGCCGCTGGTCGCCGGGGTCTATGTGCTTCCGGGGCCGCGCCATCTCGGTGTCGCACGCGTGTTCGGTTCGGCGCGACACCTCCCGGTTGCCGGAGCGCACCACGCGGCGTGGATGCTCGCCGGCGCGGAGGCGGCCGCCGGGAACGACGCCCGCGCCGTCAGGCTCCTGAGCGAAGACGGCGTCGCGGAGCGCGAGTGGACCGCAGTGCTGCGAACCGCACTTCGCCGAACCGACGGGGGTCCGCGATGACCCGCCGTCGTCTGGTGCTCTCCGGCATGGTCGTCGTGGTGCTCGCGGCGGTGTTCTTTGCCCCGGAACTTTTCGGCGGCCGCGTTGCCGTGACGAGCGGGATGGACCGCTGGCTGCCGTGGGGAGTCGAAGGGCCGAAGGAGAGCGTCGGGTCCCCTTCGCACAACCCGGACTGCAACCTCTCGTACTACCCGCGCCGCGCCGTGCTCCATGCGGCGTGGAAGGACGGCGAAGTGCCGCTCTGGAATCCGTACTCCTTCGGGGGCACGCCGTTTCTGGCCGATGTGCAGGCAGGCGTACTCTACCCCCCAAACTGGGCGCTCTTCCCGATGGATCCCGCCCGGCAACTCGGCCTCTTCCTCTTTCTGCACGCGGCGTGGGGCGGCCTGGGCATGTTGCTGCTTCTCCGGCATCGCGTCCCCCCGCTTGTTGCGTTGAGCGCTGCCGCGGCCTTCTGCCTGAACGAGTACTTCGCCAAGCACTTCGGCCAGCCGACCTTTCTGGCGGCGGCGGCCTGGACACCGTGGTTTCTGGCGGCGGCGCTTTCGGTCTTTGCGCGGCCCGGACTTCGCGAGAGCGCATGGCTGGGCATGGTCGGCGCGTTTCTCTTTCTGGCGGGGCAGCCACAGACCTTCTTCCACACGATCTATGCGACCCTGCTGGTCCTGATCGTCCTGTACGCATTTCCGACGGACTCCGCGAAGCGCCCGCGACTCGCCCCCACCCTCGGGGCGTTTGCGGCGGCGGGGGTGCTGGCCTTCCTGCTCTCCGCCGCGCAACTTCTCCCGACCGTGGATCTGGCGTCCCGGTCCGCGCGCGCGTCGCTGCCCTTTGCCACGGTTGCGTCCGGTTCCGTGCACCCGGTGGAGGCCATCCGCTTCCTCGTGCCGAACTTCTTCGGTTCGCCCGTCACCGGAGACGAGTGGAGCCTTCTCTTCCCGCGCGGCGATGGTTTCTACCTGCGGCACCAGCTCAACACCATCTCCGCCGCGACGCCGGTATTCCTGCTGGCGCTCTGGGCTGTGGCGAATCCCCGCACGCGCCGTGACGCGCTGCCGTGGGCGGCGGTGTTCGTCGCGTTTGCCGGGATTGCGTTCGCCGCTCCGCCGGCCCGGTTCGCGCACGCCGTCCTCCCCGGGTTCTCGTTCTCGCGGATGGATCGCGCCGGGTACCTGTTGGTCGTCGCGCAGTTCGTGCTGGCCGCATACGGCGCCGCGGATCTTCTTCGCGCGGATGGGCGTTGGCGACGCGTCGCGGGCGTCGGCACGATACTCCTGGCCGCGGGTGGATGGCTGCTGGTGCGTCGGGCGGGCGCGGACCTTCCGCTTCTTCTGGGCGCGGGGGAGCCGCTCCCCGTGGAGTTTGCCACGACCGTTCTCGCGCGGACGACCACCGCGGCACTCTTCGCGGCCGGAACGGGCGTCGCGTTTCTCCTTGGCGCACGGCCGCTCGTCGCGGCCGCACCGTTCGTGCTGGCTCTTGTGCAACTCTACCCGCTGGCCGCGCCTTACCGGGGAGACCGGCTGCCTTCGGAGGTCTTCGTCGAGACGCCGTCCATCACCGCGCTTCGAAGCGTGCTGGAGGACGAGGGCATGGGCGGCGGACGCTTCCTCCGATTCGGGCGGCACCCGGCAGCGCGCGCGGGGAAGCTCTCTGGCGTGCTGCCTCCCTCGACGAATGTGCCGTTCCGGTTGCGCGACCTGCAGGGCTACAACGCGCTGGCGGAGCGTCGTGTTGGCGACGCGTTGGAGACCGCGCTGGGGGAGGAACTCTTCACCGGCGGGATCTGGTCGGGCCGGAGGATTCTCGCGCCCGAGCGCGCGTCTTCGATGGAGCATCCCGTTCTCGATGCGCTTTCCGTTCGCGCTGCGGTCGGCACCGAGACTCTCTCGGCGCGCGGATGGCGTGAGATCAAGGGCGGGGGATTTCGCGTCTTCGTCAACGAAGAGGCGCTTCCCCGTGCGCGGCTGGTGGCTCGCGCTCACGGCGTGTCCGAACTGGAAATGGAGTCGGTGCTTGCCGAGGGGGCGTTCGCTCCCGGATGCGAAGCGTACTGGGTGGGCGTGGGATCCGTAGGCGAGGAAGGGAGCGAGAGCGACGAAGCCGGGACGGTTCGCATGATGCGCGACTCCTGGAACGAGGTGAGACTTGTCACGGAAGCCCCGGCTGAACGGCTCCTGGTGCTTGCGGACACCTACAGTCCCGGGTGGCGCGCGGAGATCGACGGTGACGATGCCCCCGTGCTTCCCGTGTACGGGGTGGTGCGCGGGGTGGTCGTCCCGCCGGGGGAGCATGAGGTTCGCATGGTTTACAATCCCATCCCGGTGCGGGCGGGGCGCATTCTCTCGATCGCGGGGCTGCTTGCCGCCGGGGCGCTCCTTTGCATCCCGCGCCGCCGGGTTGCGTCGGTGGCGGCGTGCGTTGTGCTCCCGTTCCTTCTGGGCGCGTGCGGCGGAAACGCGGCGCAGGAGGCCGCGAAACCCGCGCCGGTATTCGTTCTCGGATTCGACGGGCTGGATGCCGGGCTTGTGGAGGAGATGGAAGCCGAAGGGCTCCTGCCGAACTTCGCGCGCCTCCGGGCAGAGGGCGCGGCCGGGGGGGTGCGCAGTACGCTCCCCATGATTTCCCCGCCCGCATGGACGACGGCCACGACCGGCGTCGAACCTTCCGCGCATGGCGTGTGGGGGTTCTGGGTGGTCGGCGATGACCGGAGCGACCCGCGTGGCGCGTACATCGACGCGACCCACCGCCTTGCGCCCACCGTCTGGCAGGATCTTGCGTCTGCGGGCCGCACGGTGGGGGTCGTCAATGTGCCGGTGACCTGCCCGCCGGACTCGGTGCGCGGCTTCATGGTCGCGGGCTTTCCCTATCCTGAGGGGGCGCCGCTCACCTGGCCACCCTCCCTCGCGGACTCTCTGGCGGGGGCCGGATATCCGCGCGACGAACTTCCCGGGCTCCCTCCCCCGGGACAGGAGCTGTCGTGGCTGGCGGACCTTCGGGCAAAGGCGGAGGCGCGTCGGGAGATCGGGCTGGACCTTCTGTTCGATGCATCGCCGGACCTGTCGTTCATCGTGTTCACGGTGCCGGATCGCATTCAGCATCACCTCTGGAAGTTCCACGATTCCGCGCACCCCCGCCACGATCCCGGCGCCCCCGAGCCTCTCCGCACCGCGGTCCGCGACATTTACGCATGGTGCGACGAGGTTCTCGGCGAAGTGCGCCACCGCCTTCCGAAAGAAACCGCACTGGTGGTACTGGCCGACCACGGGTTCGGCCCGGCGTACCGGGGGATCTCGCGTGACGCACTGCTGGCCGGAATCCCGCCGGAAGTTGCGGAGCTGAATCCCGGATCGAGGAGTCTCTTCGGCGGCGAGTTCTACCTCATGCGCAAGGATGCGGAGGCGCGCGCTCTGTTCGTCCGCCATCTTCGGGAAGTGCGTGGGCCTCGTGGCAATCTCCTCTTCCGCGAAGTTCACGACCTTGCCGGGACGCCGGGTACCGGCTTCGGGCAGGGCGTCGGGCCGGATGTTTGCGCCATCGAAGCCGAGGGGTTCCTCCTCATCCCGTGGGATCCGGCCGGTCCGGTGGTCGTGCCGATTCCGCCAAAGGTGTTCTCGGGCTATCATCGACGGGTCGGGTACTTTGCGGCGACAGGGCCGCCGTTCGCGCCGGGTGCTCGCGCGGAGCTGAATCTGGCGGACATCTCCCCAACCGTTCTCCACCTGCTGGGAGAGGCGGTTCCGGGTCGATACACCGGCCGTGTGGCGGATCATCTCTTTCGTTCGGGTTGCATCGCCGCGCGTCCGGTGGTTTTCTCCGGGACCCCGACGGACGGCCTGCGCCGACCCGGGGAGTCGCGGCCATCCGGCACGACCGGAAACGACCGATCCGTGGAGGAGCAACTCCGATCGCTCGGTTATGTTCAATAAGGAGCCATGACGGTGACCAGTAAAGCGACCCAAAACCCGCCCACAGCCTCCCCGGCGGACCGTTCGCCCACGAGCCTCCTCGAACGGTCGTGGTTGTGGGGCGCGGTACTGGTGGCGTCCGCGCTTCGGCTGATTCACTGGCACTCGATGCGTGCGCACTCCTGGTTCGACTTTCTGGGGCTGGACTCGAAGTACTACGAAGACTGGGCGGGCGCCATTCTGGCGGGAGGGATTCAGCGAAGCGATCCGTACTTCATGGGGCCGCTCTATCCGCACCTTCTCGCGCTGGTGCACTACTTCTTCGGGCCAGGGTTATGGATGGTGCGCTTTCTGCAGATTGGGCTTTCCGTCGCGACCGTGGTGGTGGCGCACGGTCTGGGTCGCCGTTTCGGCGGGCGGAATCTCGCGATGGCGTGCTCCGCGATGGTCGCGCTCTACGGCCCGCTGATCTACTACTCCACCTCGATTCTCTATCCGACCCTCACCGTCTTCCTCGCAGCTTCCCTTCTGCTGCTGCTGCACGATGCAGCCCGCCGGTCGTCGCTGTCGCACGCCTTTGCCGCCGGGTTCGTCATGGGCGTGTATGCGCTGGGTCGCGGGAACATTCTGCTCTTTGCTCCCGCGGCGTTCCTCTGGCTGGCATGTGCGTGGGGCCGGGAGTTTTCGCCCGCACTCGCGAATCTCCGGCGCGGCCTGCCCGGCGCACTCGTACTGACGGCGGGAACGCTTCTTGCCATCTCCCCCGCAACGATCCACAACGCACGGACCGACGATCCCACCCTCCTGACGACAAACGGCGGACTCAACCTGTACATCGGCAACGGCCCGATGGCACGCGGTGGCCACGAGACTCCTGTGCTGTTCGTCACGGAAGGTGTCGGGGAGCACGCCGTCACGAGGCAGATCGTCGCGGACCTGCACAAGGATGTGGAGTGCCGGACCGAGGCGGAGAAGGTCACGGGCCGGAGGCTCTCGTTTACCGAGGTCAACGACTTCTACCTGAAGGAGACGCTGCGCACAATCGGGGGGGACCCGGCGCGTTGGATGTCGCTCATGGTCATGAAGGCGTATCACTTCTGGGCCACCTACGAGATCCCGCAGATCGAGCACTTCGGCTACTTCCGACACTTCAGCCGGGCCATTGGAGGGCCGGCGTTCACCTTCCTGGTGCTCGGGCCGCTGGCCGTACTGGGGATGGTGCTGTCCTGGCGTCGTCGTCGCCGATGGATGCTGCCCTACCTCTTCGTGGGGTTCTACTCCGCAAGCGTGATCGTCTTCTTCGTGCTGGCGCGCTACCGGCTTCCCATTGTGCCCGCGCTCGTTCTCTTCGCGGGGGTTGCGCTGGTGGAACTGGCCGCTCTGACTCGGGCGCGGGCCTGGGCAAAGGGGGCGGGTGCGGTGGCGGGTGCCGTCGCGATCGGCCTCTTCATGAGCGCGAATGTGTACGGCGTGGACGAAAGCAAGGGGATTGCGCAGATTCTCTACCGGCACGGCATCGTCTCTGACGGAGAAGGAGACCACGAGGCCGCCGTGGAGCACTACCGATCCGCGCTCGAACTGAAGCCCGAGTACGACAAGTGCCATCTGAATCTCGGAGTGGACCTGGTGCGGCTGGGGCAACTGGAGGAGGGGCTCGAGCACATTCGCCGCGCGGAAGAGATCAACCCCGACTACTACCGCCCGCCGTTCAACCGGGGCGTGATCCTCTCCGAACTGGGGCGGCATGAAGAGGCGGCCGAAGCCCTTCGACAGGCGGTGGCCGTGGAACCTCGCTACCTGCTCGGGCATTCCGCGCTGGGGGCGGAGCTTCTCTGGCTGGGAGATGTGGAAGGAGCCCGCAGGGAGTTCTTGGCGGTCCGCGAGTACAACGACCGCTGGCAGGCACCTCACAACGACTCCGCACGCGCCCAGATGGGACGCTACATGCTGTTTATCGAGGATTTGGGGCGACTTCGTGAAGCCGGAGCGGGCGGGTGCTTCGAGAGCGACGAGGATTACCGCCTGGCGGAGCTGACACGGCTGAAGGGGAATGTCGCGGCAGCCATCGACCTTTATCGCAGGCTGTTCGAGAGGGGAGACGCCTGCCCGGAGGCCTCGCGCGGGCTGGGACTGCTGCTGCTGGAGGCCGGAGAGGCGGTGGGTGCGGAGGACGCCTTTCTGCGCGCGGCGGAGGCGGAACCGCGCCTCCCGGGGGTGTTCCTGTATCTGGGGCGCACGCAGGCCATGCTGGGCAAGGGTGAGGAGGCGCACGCGAGCCTTCAGAGGGCTTCTCGGGCCGATCCGAGCAATCCCGAACCCTACCTGACACAGGGGCTTGTGCGGGAGTTTCTCCTCGAAGATCCCGAAGGGGCCGCCCCGTTGTTCGACCTCTATCTGGAAAAGGGCGGAGATCCGGATGTGCTGGACGCCCGGCGCGAGGCGCGGGCCCCTCCTCCTTCGACAGAGTAGCCCGCCTCCCCGTCCGGGCGGGTCGGGGAACCCGTGGGGAACAGGTCGCAATCACTTGAAGAATCCGCAGTTGCGGGTTTGGGCGCAGTCGTTCCGCCGCTTGACACCTTTCCAGCGCGCTGCGTATAGTCGGCTCCGCTTTTCGGGGACCCATCCCGGCGGTCGGGTGCGTCCCCCCATGCCCGTTTGCGGAGGCGTGAAACTCGTGAATCGCTCCATTACTCGGCATACGCGCGTCTGGTTTGTTGCGGTCTTCGCTCTGGCTTTCGTGGCCACCGGTTGCTCGGAAACGGGTGACGATGTGCCGGTCACCTGTCGCGACTGCGACAACTGGGTGAAGCTCACGACAGACCTCGGGAGGTACGCGAACGCGCATCCGGCCAACTCGGACTTCATCGCATACAGCACCATACGAAAAGACCCCGGGGCGCCGGACGAGAACCGGGAAACCGACGAAGACCTCTGGCTGCTCAGGCGCTCGGATGGAATGCGGTTTCAGTTGACCGACAACGACATGGGCCCGGGGTTGAACCTTCGCCCCCGGTGGTCGCCCTCCGGAACCCGGATTGCATTCACGCACATGAGCCTCGCGGGACACTATGAAGTGTGGACGGTAGACATCGCGGTTTCGTCCACCGAAGCTCCGGTGCTGTCCGGCTTCACGATGGTCGCCACCGATGTGCGGGATCCCGCATGGGCTGACGAGACCACGCTTCTCCTGGTGCGGGACCAGAAGGTATTCAGCGTGGACATCGGAGCTCCCGGGGTTCTCACGCAGTGGACATTTCCGCCCCCCTCTTTTGCCACCTCGGAGTCCTATGTGGATCGGCATCCCTCGGTCTCCTCGGATGGCACCAGGCTCTTTCAGTCTCAGAACCGGGTGGGCGTGGCCGACATCTCCGTGCGGTCCTGGGAGGTGGATGACTCCGTCGTCCCCCCGGACACACTGGAGAGCGCCAGTTATGTCTATTTTCGCGACCTGGACCTTCTGGAGCCCACCTACCCCATCCTCATGGGTCCGGACACGCTCATGACGCCCGGGCTTCTTCAGTCCGTCCCTGTGGGAACGGGCGGAACTCTTCTCCTGGGTGCCCGCAGGGACTCCCGGTTCCTGGACAGCACGCAGGTGACCTACTGTGACACCGTGCTCACTCAAGAGATCGTCGTGAATCCCAATGACGACATGGTCGTGGACCTTGTCTTCCGCCTGGTGCGTTCCGTGCTGCAGATCACATCCAATGAGGGAGCCACCAATGTCTTCTGGACTCGCGATGACGGCCGGGTGACGAGTGAGGACTTTCCCCTTGTGGGGATCGTAAACAACCCGGGCGAATACCTCGTCTATGAGTGCATCCTTCCCTTCCAGGTGGACGCCTTCGGAGAGGTGGTCGAGGCCTATCTGGAGGACTTTACCGTGATCGCGGATCGGGGTGCGGTGGCTGACACCGTGACACTCCAGTTGTCCCCGGGAGAGACGACCAGTATTGACTTTGACATGTCAGGATCCGGTCGCACCTTTGTGAAGCGCGGTTCGCCGGGCGTGGGTTCCGTACGCGTGGCCCGGGTTGGCAGCGACGCTTCGAGGATCGAGGATCACCCCGGACTTCTGGCGGACTTCTACAGGGCATCGTCGGATGTCTCGACGATCTGGGAACTGGACACATCCGGAGCGAAGGCATTTCTTTCTCCCGTCCTGGGAAGCCCGAGCCCGATTCAGTGGCCGACGCTCTCGGAGACGATGCCCGATGGCACGCAGTATCTGGCATATGTCAGTAATGACACCGACACATGGAAGCTGTTCGTGCAGGAACTTTCGAACATGGTGCCGGTCGGTGATCCGGTTCTCGTTCCGACGCCCGGCAGTTCGGACAACTTCAGCTGTTCACGCCAGGTATTCCACCCCAGTTGGATCAGGAGCGCGGACACCGCGTCATGGACGCTTCTCGTCTCCATGACGGACTGTCCTTCCAATCAGTTCGATGAACTGTATCTGGAAGCAGAGCCCTGGGGCGTTGGCGTGTGGAATGTGTGGGAACTGACATTCACGCCGTAGGGTTTTTCCTTCGGCGGTCTTGTGGGCACCCCGGGGTGCCTTGGCAAGTTGGGAATCTGCCCGGATCGGGCGGCGTAAGGTGTGAGAAAACATGAAGTTGCAGCGGGCACAATATTCTGGTTGGTGGCGCCTTGCCGCGCTGGCCGTCGTCCTGGCAGGGATTGTCGTAGGCGGGTGCGAGCGAGAGGACATCGCCTTGATCGACCGGAACCTCCCGCCGGAGACCTTCATTGTACAGGGGCCGGATGAGTCGGCGGATCCGGACAACCCGGACAGTTATTACTACCGCGCCCACCTCTACTGGCGTGGAGAGGATCCGGACGGAACCGTAGATGGTTTCCGCTTCGCCATGGACGACACATCCGAGGCGGAGATGTGGCACTGGACCGCCCTGACCGACAGCGTCTTCCTGTTTCAGGTGGACGATGTCGGAAGCCGTGCGCACACCTTCTTCATCCGGTCTGTGGATAACGGCAACAAGCAGGATGCCACTCCGGATACCGTTCGCTTTCTCGCATTCACGACGGACACCCCGGAGGTGATCTTCCTTCCGGAGTCCTTCAAGGTGAACGGGGTTCCGCGGGTGTTCAACGATGGCGACACCATGGAGGTCTTCAGTGACATGGAGATTTCCTGGACGGGCACCGATGCCGATGGGGAAGTCGTCAGCTGGACATCCCAGGTCAATGCCGAAGATGTTCATGAGCACGACCGATTCGACACCACACTCGCCCGGGAAGATTTGACACCGGGTACGCACACCGTGGTGGTCAATGCAGTGGATGATGCGGGTGCTGTCTCAGATACGCCGGCGCGTTTCCTGGTCCACTCAAACTTCGATCCAGTGACCACCATCGATCGCTCGTCCATTGTTTACAGACTGGCACGCCCCTGGCTGAACGATACGCTGGAGACCTACTATGAAGATGGGTTTGGCGGGATTCAGGACACCATCCCCATGGGCGGGACGATGAGTTTCTGCTGGTCTTCCACCGATGTGGACGGGCCCGTCGTGGATTATGTGTGGAACTTCCAGGGGACAGGCCTCCCAACCGTAGAGACCTGCGACTCCCTGGTTCCGTCCATTCCGTCGACCTCCGCCGATCCCCGATCTTTCACGGTGAGCGGGCGTGATATCTACGGGCAGATGGAAACGCCACTCGATGTGATCCCCCTGCATGTCAACTACCGCCCAAGCGTGACCATCACGGCGGCGACGCACACGGATCCGGCAGACACAAACGCGGTCATGGTTCCCACATCGAGCATTGAGATCGGCCAGCCTGCGTGGTTCCTGTTTGAGGGGGACGATCTGGACAGCGATCCCGACAGCCTGACCTATCGCTGGAGGTTCTCCTTCGACCCGTCGTTTTCGCAGGCGGTTCTGATGGATCCGGACAGTCTTTTCATCGAACATGTCTTTACCTCGGGGAATCTCGGCACGGCCCTGCTGATCATCCAGACACTGGATCCAAGTCTGGAGCGCCGACCCTCGGAACCGGATTCTCTTGAGTTCCAGGTGGTCTCGGGACTCATTCGGGAATCTTCTCCCGTGTCCGGGCAGATCCGGGAAGGAGAACGGCGATGAGACTTCCTGACTCACTGCGGTCGCTCACGATGCTGCTTCTCATCGGGGCAGTGGGTGCCGGATGCGATGGAGAGGGTGGATCGCTGCTTCCCAACCAGGCACCGAACACGCAAGTCTCCGCCGGTCCGCCCGAAGCGCTGGACACAGGTTTCGCAGTGGAACTCTTCTGGTTCGGATGGGACCAGGACGGCTTTGTCGATCACTACGAGATTTCCTGGGAGTCTCCTGACAACTGGGAAGGCCCCATCTACACAAACGACAGTCTCTTCACACTGTCCGCAGCGGAAGTCTGCTGTGTGGAACCGCTTCCGGGCACGGGATCTCCCCAGGACTCCGTCTATGAGGAGTATCACACCTTCTATGTGAGGGCCGTGGACAACGAGGGAACAGTAGATCCCTACCCGGCAGTGCGGAGCTTCAACTCCAAGACGGTCGCTCCCTACACCGAGATATCCTATGGGCCGGGTCAGAACGCCTCCTGGCCGCAGAGACTGGACTTCCAGTGGGAAGGTAATGATGACGACGGAGTTGTGGAGTACTACCGATACGCACTTCTCCTCTTCAGCTACTACGCCATGGATGGAGGCGTGGAGAACCCGAGCATGGGGCAAGTTCTCGCCTGGGTCGACACGCTCACCTTCTTCCCGGACCCGGCAGGGGGATACACAGAGAACCTCGTCTGGCAGGAGACAGAAGTCGACACCGTGACCTTCACGGATGTTCCGGTGGGCCAGTATCTATTCGCTGTCCGCGCCGTGGACAATGCCGGTGCCGTGGAGAAGGTCCTGACCTCGCCGGCCAACGGGCGGATATTTAACATCTCCGAGTTTGTTTCCGGCCCCAACCTCTCGCTGACTTCCAACTCCGCAGGAAGCTGGCGTTCCGGGAACCAGACGACTTCGCGGGAGATTTTCGGGGCGGAGGGCGTTCGGTTCCGCTGGCTTGGGACCCAGAGGCCCAACACGCTGCCGGTTGCCGGATACACCTACTCTGTGGAGGACTCCCTCGACTGGGAGCCGTATTCCATCACGAGGACATCGTTTCCGGAGACGGCTCCCGGGGAACCCGAGGTCTTCTGGTACCCGGACGAGGGAGTTCACAGCTTCTGGGTCCGCGCGGTGGATCGGGGCGGGGCCACCACGACGCTCGAGGCCCGCTTTGAAGTCTTTGACGGGCCACGGTTTGTTCCTTCCGCCGAACGGTTTGTACTGATTGTTCTCGACACGGTCCCGCTACAGACCGGCGAGGCAGACGCCGCATGGCCCTGGTTCTACCCCGACATGGAGCGTGCCTGGATCGAGTCCATGTTCACCGGAGTCAACTACCGCGTCTGGGAGACGGAAGGATCAGAGCCTCCCTCGGTGAGTCTGATGAACAATGCGTCCAGTACCTTCTGGTTCCACGGAGGGGACATCTTCAGCGGTGATGACCAGACCGTACTCAGTCGGTACTTCCTGGATCTTCCGAATGTTCTGAGTTCCTATCTGGGCAGCGGGGGGAACCTCTTCATTTGCGGTCACACCCCGACGCAGGCCATGATCTTCTTCGAGAAGCTGGAGACGGGGTTTGAGACAGCGCCGCAGGAATATCCGGTCCAGTTCATCACGACGGTCACGGATACCACCTATGTTCCGCACTTCGCATACACGCGCCTGGGCATAGAGATGGTTCAGTCCTCACAAACATCCGCACACATTGACGAGGAGTCCGGGATGCGGGTGGCCCGGTCGCTCATCACCGAGGGTGTCAACCCCTACCCGGATCTCCACTTCGACCCACTGAGCTGGACGCATGGTCCGAATGTCCGGGCGTTCAGTTACTTCGACCAGGGATTGATTCTCCGAATGGATGTTTCCGACGGTGTGCTGGAGCCGATCTACGCGAAGGATGACACGCAGGACGCCGTAGGTCTCCGCTGGCTCAAGGGTCCGGGACTCAACGGCAATGCTGTGTTTCTCGCGCTTCATCCCTACTTCGTGGACCGCGGAGCGTTCAGGGATTTCCTGGTGGCGGTTCTTGACGACTTTGGAGAGACCCACCCATGATGAATGCTCGCCACACCTCTTCCGTCGCGGCCCTTGTGTTTGCGCTGTCCGCACCGGTTGACCTCGCGGCGCAGAACCTGGCTCTGCCCTCGATAGAAAGCGCCTCCTCCTCTCGCCCCAACTCCGTGGTGTTGACCTGGGAGGAAGCGCCTCAAGTCGCAGGAAGAGACTACGGCAACTTCTACTATGGGAGCTGGGACCCCGACTCCAGCTCTACCGTGACCGTTGACGGTGACTACGCAGGAGATTGTGATTCTCGCGTTCGCATTACCCGAAAGCCGCAAGACAGTGGCATCGGCCTGGTCACCGAGGTGTTTGTGGAGTATTTCGATCAGACGGCGGGTACCGGATTCCCCGTAACTGCCGAAACACTGAGCACCCGCTATGCAGAGACCGGCTATGCGTTGAATTCCGAGTATGGCACGGGGCTGAGCGTTCGCTTTTCATCCAATGTGCATCAACCAACCACCGGACTGGGGGGGGGGTTGGTCACCGTTCGAGGCCTCTGCACCACCAGCTATCCTTACGCGGACTACCAGATCGTGGCGCTCAACACGGTGGCCTCGCTGGCGGACACGCTTCAGGTTCTCGTCACCGGCCCACTGCCGGAAGAGGCGACTATTCCGGAAGAGACGCTGGAACTGTCGATCACGGCAGCCGGAGACGCTTACGCCATCATGGACGGGATGGAGATTTCTCTCCAGGAGGGTCCGGTCTCTTCGGGAGAGACGGCCATCTGGTCCGCAAACTACCTGTTCCCGCCCACCGGGAAGGTGGACTTCGATGTGGAAGCGCTCGCGGGCTACCACATCTGGCGCTCAGATCTTCCGGACCTGGATTCCTTCACGCTCCTCGGGGAGATCATACCCTGCGCCAGCCGGTACACCTTTGCGGATGTGGACTCCTCCTCCATGCTGTCGTTGGACTACGACCCGGCAATCCGGTCGTTCCATCTGGAGGACCGGAACATCCATCGGGACTTCCCGTACAAGTACCGTGTGACGGTGTTCGACCTCGGGTTTCTCGGGAATGAGCAGAACGAGGTCTACGAGGGCATCAGCCCGGCCACGGAAGTTCTCTACCCCGGGCGGGATTCACGGGTCCAGAGCATGGAGGCCTTCGTGGTGCCCAACCCCTACATGGGGTCGGCCCCCTGGGAAGAGGGGGAAGCAAAGGTGGTCTTCACAAACCTTCCTCCGACCTGTGATATCCAGGTGTTCAGTGTGTCGGCGGAACTCGTCGCCACCTTCTCCCACGGTCCAGGAAACCCGCGCAGTACTTCGCCCACGACGGTGGCGTGGAATCTGGAGACAGATCGGGGAGAAGCGATCGCGCCGGGAGTCTACCTCTATCGGATTGAGGGAATCCTGGAGGACGGAGCGGACTTCGGGCAGACCGGCAAGATGGTGATCGCCCGCTGACGGTTGGCAAGCGGAAGATGAGGGGGGGCGCCAGGTCCCCCCTCATCTTCCTGGAACGACGGAAATCTGCAGCGTCGGCAGGGGACTTCCCGCTGACCAAGGGAGAAGGGTCATGGCGAAGCACCGGATTGCATGGCTTCCCGGAGACGGGATCGGGGTCGAGGTAATGGATGCGGCGCGGACCGTGCTGGACGCCGTGGGCTTTGATGCCGAGTACGAGCATGGAGACATCGGCTGGGAGTTCTGGAAATCGGAAGGGGACCCGCTTCCGGATCGAACCCTGGACCTCCTGCGGCGTACGGATGCCGCACTGTTCGGCGCCATTACCTCGCTACCGAAGGAAGAGGCCGAAGAAGCGTTGAACCCGGAGCTTCGCGGCAAGGGGCTTGTCTACCGCAGCCCGATCGTGCGACTGCGCCAGGAGTTCGGCCTGCGAACCAACCGCCGCCCGTGCTTCGCGTTCCCCGGGAACCCGCTGAACTACCGCGAGGGCATCGACCTGGTCGTCTTTCGGGAAAACACCGAGGGCCTCTACGCGGGCGTCGAGTTCCACCCCGTTCCGGACGGTGTCCGGGAAGCGCTTGCCGCCGAAAGCCCGGCGATGAAGAAGTTCGACTCCGTGGCCTCCGGGGACATGGCGATCGCGTGCCGGATCATCACTCGCGAGGGAGCACGCCGGATCATCCGCGATGCATTCGCCTTCGCGAAGGAGAAGGGCTATCCGTCCGTCACCGTTGTCGAGAAGCCCAATGTGCTGCGGGAAACCTCCGGGCTCATGGTGCGGGAAGCCCGCGAGGTGGCGAAGGAGTTTCCCGGCGTGGAACTCTGGGAGACGAACATCGACGCCATGGCCATGTGGCTGGTGAAGAACCCGGAGACCTATGGAGTCATCGTCTGCTCCAACCTCTTCGGCGACATCATCTCGGACCTTTGCGCGCAGTTGGTGGGCGGGTTGGGTTTCGCGGCGAGTGGGAACATCGGAGAGTCGTGCGCCGTCTTCGAACCGACGCACGGTTCCGCTCCCAAGTACGCCGGGCAGAACAAAGTGAACCCGATGGCCATGTTCCTCTCCGCCCAGATGATGCTGGACTGGCTGGGCGAAACCGACAAGGCGGAGCGAGTGAAGCGTGCCGTGGCCGGGGTCATCGCCGAAGGAAAGGTCCGCACCTACGATATGGGCGGATCCGCCACCACGACAGAAGCAGGAGACGCGGTCGCGCGGTTGGCTGGCTAGCCCGCGCGCCGGGCACCGGAGTCCGGCGCGGCGGAACCTCGCGCGGAGTCGGGCGAGGCGGACGGCACAGCGGATTCGTCGGAACGGAAGTGCCGCTTGTGGGCGTCTTCGTATCGCGTGATGCGCGTCCGGATCTCCCGATTCCCCGGATCGACCTCCAATGCCCTCTTGAGCGTCCGGATTCCCCACAGAAGATCGGGAATGTCCTGCACGGCCAGGGTGCAGTCCACATACTCCTGAATGGCGATGACATAGTCCGGGTTCCTTTGCAATGCCTTTTCGAAGAAGGGAATCGCCTCTTCATAGCGAGTGTTGCGCTTCATGATGCGGCCCATCTGTGCCCAGTAGATCTCGTTCTCCGGATCCAGCTTCGTGGCTTCGTGCGTGACCGAGAGCGCATACTCCATGTTGTTGTTCTGAATCAGCAGGTGCCCCATGTTCGCAAAGGCCAGCGCGAAAGTGGTGTCCGTTTCCATGGCCGTGCGGAAGTTGTGGTGGGCGGCCGTGAAGGCATTCCGCCCGGCGTAGGCCATGCCGATGTCATTGTGAACGGATGCGAGCGAGCGCCGAAGCGACGGGTCATTCGGGTTCATTTCCTGCGCAGCCTCGTACTTCTCAACGGCATCGAGCGCTTCCCCGTCCCGTTCGATGGCGCGCCCCTCATGTTCCAGATCGCGTGCCCGGACTGCGATGCGCAGAGCCTCCGGGAATCCGTCGCCGGGGTTTCCCGCGTAGGTGGCCAGGGCATCGTCCCTGATGGCTGCGAGCCCGGCCACGGGATTCACGAGCCGACCGTGGAGGCGCCGTGCGGTTTCTTCGCGAGTGAGAGTCCGGGAGTCCAGCGTGTGTCGTCCCGGTGCCGTCTGGGAGATGCGCCGTACGGTCGCGTCGGACACGAGGAAGTGCGAGAGAAGCGTCACGGGATCGCCAATCCAGGACCGACGGCAGCTCGCGGCGACCGCGGGTTCCCCGTAACCCGCGAGAAGGGGGCGCAGATCTCGTGCCGCAGATTGCGTCCGGCTTGCCAGAAGAAGGAGATCTCCCTCCGAAGCCTCCCAGATCTCCACGCGCGGGAACACGGCGGCGGCGGTCGCGAGCACCGCTTCCAGCCCGTCCCGGCTCAGGCTGAGTGCGGGAATCCACTGGCAGAAGAGCCCGTCCGGACGAAGCCGGTCACGGGCGAGTGAGTAGAACTCCACCGACGAGGTGCGCGCGGCGAGCGCAGACCACCGTCCCGCCATGGTCGAGAGAATGACATCGAACGGGTCCGCGCGCCGGAGCACTGCGGCGGGGTCCCCGGGGATGACGGAAAGGCGTGGGTCGCGCAGTGCGGCCTCGGTCTCTCCGCCGAGCTGGGCGAGCGCATGGAAGCGGGCGCGGGAGACATCCACGCACGCCACCTCTTCCAGCGGATGCGTCATGATGGCGGCCAGGGCAATCCCGTTGCCCGCCCCCAGCAGAAGCGCGCGCTCCGGCTTGGCGTGGAGGAGCAGCGGGACATGCGCGAGCATCGCATGGCTCTTGCGGGCGGATGCGGTCGCCATTTCGAAGCGCCCGTTGGTCAGAATGCGCCGCACGCCTCCGCGCCGGGCGACGGAGACTGACCCGGAGAGTTCGTCGTGATGAAGGGTGAGCCAGCTCGTCTGGGCCGCGGTGCCGGAGGAGCGAGTCACGAGCATGGACCGTTCCACCAGTAGTTCCGTGGTCCTGGGCACGGGCGTGGCCTGATGTGCGAAGAGGACTGCGAGCAGACCCACCACTCCGACGCCGATGCGGAGAGTGCGCCTTCGGGGGGAGGCGGACAGAAGGGTCAGCAGTATGCCGAGGAGGGCGATTGTGAACGCGGCTCCCCGGAGAACCGTGTCGAGGCCCGCGCGCGGAAGCGTCATCCCGACGGCGGCCAGGGCAATCAGTGCGCCCAGAGTTCCCGCAAGCGTCAGCAGTCCGACCGCCCGGGTCCGGGTCGGTCTCGGGATGCTTCCCGGAAGGAGAGAAAACGCCATCCCCGAAAGGACCGCCTGCGGAAGGACCAGCCGCGCGACTCTCGGCGTGGCCCAGTGGAGGAGGGCGTCCGGACCGGGGTGGTCGACCATCACGGTCTGGAGCAGGTAGATGTCCTTCGGGAGACTGCCGGTTGCGCGGAGCGTGGCGACCGCCGCCAGAGTCAGCGCGACTCCGGCCCACGGGATTCCGGCGCGTCCGAGCCACCGCGCGAAGAGGATGCCGAGAGCGCCGCCGAGCATCCACCCGAGGGCGGTCATCGTGGGAATGAGCGGTACTCCGCCGAGGGAATCCGCCAGAAGGAGGCGGAGGTTCCCGGCTGCAAGCAGGTGCAGTGCCACCGCACCCGCAGCGAGCACGCACGCGGCGGATGCGAGAGCCAGCCCGTCGCCCCGGTCTTCGGCCTGCGCGCGGCCTTCCGCATCTGTGGTGGGTGCCCACCGGAGCGCTGCCGCGGCCGCCACCAGAAGCACGGCGGCATGGATTCCGCGCTGGGCCAGTCCGGGAGCAAAGGCCCACTCCGCGGCCATCGCCGCGAGAACCCCGGCCGCCGCGGCAGGGACGATCGCACTCAACCGGGCAGCGACCGCTTGCCCACTCGCCATTCCGAGCAGGAATGCGGGGAGTCCCAGAAAGGGGAGCGCGGCAAGGATGCTTCCCACCGCTCTGGCAGCCGGCGCCGCGTTCATGGGAAGGCCGAAGAGTGTGAGAAGCGATCCGGTTGCCGCCGTCAGCAGGCCGATTCCCGCAGCCGCCGCAGCGGGAATCAGGAGCAGCAGCGGCGGTGCGAACCTTCCCCGCGCCGGGCTTGCGCTCAGGATTCCGGCCGCAAGACTGGCGCCGCCGAGCGCAAGAAGCCCCCAGGATACCTGCGGGAATGTGCCGCAGGCGCGGGCGGCCATTTCCTGCCAGGCCGGGAATGCGACGCCCGTGGCGAATGCGAGAAGAAACGCGGCAAGCATGGTTCACCACTCCTTCAACGGGGACAAATGAGCGGAGATAATATCACAGCCCGGACCGCAGGCGTCGGAGGTTCGTGGAGAATCGGGTGTCCCCGGGTTCCAGCTCCAGGCCCGACCGGAACATCTCTTGCGCCTCGTCCCTTCGTCCGGCCCGGGCCAGCCACACGCCATAGTTGAGGCGAACATCCGTCGAGTACGGATCCACGGCCAGCGCACGGCGGTATGCGTCCTCCGCCCCGGATACGCCGGCCAGCTCCGCCGCCTGCGCCCGCCCGAGGAGAACCCGGACATAGTCCGGAGCGGCGATCAGCGCGGCGTCGAAGTGGCGCAGTGCCCCGGTCGCGTCTTCGCGGGCCAGGAGCGTTTCCGCCAGCCATCGGTGCGCGTCGGGGTCGTGGGGGTCGGCGCGAAGTGCGTTGCGGAATGCTGCTTCCGCCTCGCGCGCTCGGCCTGCTTCGCGCAGTGCAACCCCCCGGTTGATGGCCGTTCGCGTGAGGTTCATCTCGCGACCGCCGGTGAGGTCCGCCCATACCACGGCAGCGACCGCGGCCACGGCAAGGCCACACCGCGGAAGATCGCGCCGCGTCCACCGGCGCGTGAGGATTCCATCGATTCCCGCACCGGCGAACACGCACAGCAACGGCACCGCCTCCAGCCGGTATCGCGCCGCCGGGAAGAAGAGGAGGTTCTGCGCGGCGACAGCCCCGAGCGCCAGCAGCAGGAGAGCGCGCGAGCGCCCGCGCAGTCCTCCGCGAAGGAGGCCTGCCATCGCCAGCGGTGCCACCAGTGCGAAGGAGGCCAGCGGCAGTGAGAGCACGCGTGAGTCGCGTCGCCACGCCTCCATGTCCGTATTGCGTGGAGGCTCCCGCGCATCGAGCAGGCGGGCCGCCTTCCGGCAGAGGTTCGCGGCCCACGCGGCAGGATCCGCCCCCGCCTCCGACCATGCGCGCCGCATCCACCAGCGGGACTCCGCACCGGGCGTACGCACGCCGTCCGCCAGCGGCATTCGCTGCAGCCGCTCCCACGCCGCCCCCGGCTGGATGGCGGACAGCGAGTCGGCGCCGGTTCCATTCCCCAGATAGAGATTGATGCCGCCGTTTGTGGAGATGAGCACCGTCTCCCCGCCGCGATACCGGTTGGCCGCCGTGAACGGGAGAACCATCGCCAGAAGGAGGGCGGCCGCCGGAAGAAGCGCGCGGGTTCGCGCCAGTCGCGCACCCCGGGGCGCGACCCACCACGCCGCTGCCGCTCCCGCCAGCAGGATGCCGGTGGGGCGCGTGGCGATCGACAGGCCCAGCAGAAGCCCGGCCAGGGGAAGGTGCCAGCGCCTTGCCGAAGGGCCGTCCGCCGCCAGGAAAAGGAGGATGGCGGCCGTGGAAGTCGTCAGCACCAGGGTTACCGGAAGGAGTTCGCCCTCGAAGTAGAGCGCGGGGCCATAGCCCGCCAACAGGAACGCTGCCCAGTACGCCGCCCGCCGGCGCCCTCCGGCCAGCGGAGTCAGAAGAAGCAGCAGCCCGACCGTGCCCACCCCCAGTAGCGACTGGAAGATCCTCGGCGCCATCGGGTGGCCTTCGGCCGAGGCATAGACCGCGCCCAGGAGAAGCGGATAGAGCGGGGGCTGATAGAACGGCGTCTCCAGCACCCCCGGGCCTGCCTGCGCCACCCGCCTCGCGAGCCGGTCGTAGACCTGCGCGTCGATCAGCGGAGCCACGAACGCCGGAGAGTGGCGATAGTCCGCGAGGTGGCCCGCGCGAATCGTCAGCGCGAAGAGCAGGATCCCCAGCGGGAGAATCAGACGACGCATCATGGCCGGAGACTACCGACTCTGCCGCCGGGTGTCGCCGGTGGGATGCACGCGGCGGCCGGGAGCCGCTCCCGGTCGAATCGATTGCCCGCCCCGGGGGATTGGGGTAGCTTGGGAGTTTTCCGGGTCCAACGGGTTTTCATCAGCGACAAACCGCCGCCTGTACTCGGAGGGTGGCGCGGAAGGAATGAGTCCCATGCCAGCACGCAGGAAAGATGTGTACTACTTCGGGGACGGAAAGGCCGAAGGTCGCGCCGCCGACAAGAATCTTCTGGGCGGCAAGGGCGCGAATCTGGCGGAGATGACGCATCTCGGCCTTCCCGTTCCCGCAGGGTTTACGATCTCCACAGAAGTTTGCTCGGCCTACTACAAGAATCGGAAGCGGTACCCCTCCACCCTTCGGCGGGAAGTGTCGCGGGCGCTGGCCCGTGTCGAGAAGGCCATGGGTGCCACCTTTGGAAGCGCGGACCGCCCGCTCCTGCTCTCCGTGCGTTCGGGCGCGCGCGTCTCCATGCCGGGAATGATGGACACGGTTTTGAACCTCGGACTGAACGATGAAACGGTGCAGGGACTCATCGCCCGAACCGGCAACCCGCGGTTCGCCTACGACAGCTACCGCCGCTTCGTGCAGATGTACGGAGATGTGGTTCTCGGGCTCCGCCCGGAGTCGCCGGACGATGCAGACCCCTTCGAGGAGCTTCTGGAGAAGAAGAAGCGGCTGCGCGGCGTGGCACAGGACACCGAACTGTCGGCGGAGGATCTGAAAGATCTCGTCGCGCAGTTCAAGCGTGCCATCCGGAAGCGCACCGGCCATCCGTTCCCGGAGGATCCTGACGAGCAGCTCTGGGGCGCCATCGGAGCGGTGTTCGGCAGTTGGATGAACGACCGCGCCGATGCGTACCGCGCGTTGAACCACATCCCCGCCGACTGGGGAACCGCCGTCAATGTGCAGGCCATGGTCTTCGGGAACATGGGAGAGGACTGCGCCACCGGCGTTGCCTTCACGCGGGATCCGGCAACCGGAGAGAAGCGGTTCTACGGCGAGTTTCTCGTGAATGCGCAGGGCGAGGATGTCGTGGCGGGTATCCGCACGCCGCACCCCATCGAGGACTTGCGGGAGATCATGCCCCGGGTGTACCGCCAGCTCCTCCGGATTCAGAAGACGCTGGAGAAGCACTATCGGGACATGCAGGATGTGGAGTTCACCGTCCAGAACGGCCATCTCTGGATGCTCCAGACGCGGTCCGGAAAGCGAACGGGTACGGCGGCCGTGAGGATTGCCGTGGCGATGGTGGCGGAGAGGCTCATCACTCGGGACGAAGCGATCACACGGATCGATCCGGACCACATCGAGCAGTTCCTGGCTCCCGGGTTCGACCCGGCTGCCAAGCGAACGGCACTGACGGACGGGAGCTTTCTGGCGAAGGGGCTGCCGGCGGGGCCGGGCGCGGCGTCCGGACGCGTGGTGTTCAATGCGGAGGATGCCGAGGAGTGGGCAGCTCGCGGGGAGGCGGTCATTCTCACGCGGATCGAGACCTCCCCGGAGGACATCCGCGGAATGAACGCCGCGGTCGGTATCCTGACCGCGCGCGGCGGGATGACTTCGCACGCGGCGCTGGTGGCGCGCCAGATGGGAAAGGTCTGTGTCGCCGGTTGCGGCGATCTGGACATCGACTATCGCAAGCGCACCCTCCGCGCAGAGGGTCGTGTCCTCCGCGAGGGAGACTGGATCTCCATCGACGGCACCACCGGTGAGGTCATGCTGGGGCATCTGGACACGCACCCGTCCGATGTGGTGCGTGCGGTGGAAAAAGGGCGGAAGGCTCCCCGGTCGGGGTCGTCGGACCACACCATCTTCAGTCGCGTCATGAAGTGGTCGGACGATCTGCGCCGTCTGGGAATCCGAACAAACGCGGATCAACCGGGGCAGGCGAAGATCGCCGTCGAGTTCGGCGCCGAGGGGATCGGGCTGTGCCGGACGGAGCATATGTTCTTCGGCGAACCCAAGATCACCGCCGTCCGGGAGATGATTCTCGCGCCGGATGCCGCCACTCGCCGGAAGGCGCTGGCCAAACTTCTGCCGCTCCAGAGGAAGGACTTCCGCGGCATCTTCCGGGCGATGGGCGGGCAACCTGTCACCATTCGCACGCTGGATCCGCCGCTCCACGAGTTCCTTCCGCACGGAAAGCGGGAGATCGCGGAACTGGCGCGGAAGCTGGGCGTGAAGCCCGCCGTGCTGGCCGGGCGCGTGGAGATGCTGAAGGAACTCAACCCGATGCTGGGGCATCGCGGATGTCGGCTGGGGATTGCGTATCCGGAGATTACGGAGATGCAGGCCCGGGCCATTCTGGAGGCGGCCTGCGATGTGAAGAAGAAGGGGATGCGCGTCCGGCCGGAGATCATGATCCCGCTTGTGGGGCACAGTGAGGAGTTGCGGCTGCAGGAGGGGGTCGTTCGGAAGGTGGCGGAAGAGGTGTTTGCCCGCCGGAAGATGCGGGTTCCGTATCTGGTCGGCACGATGATCGAGGTTCCCCGCGCCGCGCTGACGGCAGATCAGATCGCCGGACACGCGGAGTTCTTCAGCTTCGGGACGAACGATCTCACGCAGACCGCATTCGGTCTCTCCCGGGATGATTCCGGGCGGTTCCTGCCCGACTATGTGGATCAGGGCATCCTCCCGGCGGACCCGTTCGCGACGCTGGATGTGGACGGCGTGGGCCAGCTCCTGGAGATCGCCGTGGAGAAGGGCCGGGCGGTTCGTGCGGGCATGAAGGTGGGGATCTGTGGCGAACACGGGGGAGACCCGGCCACGATCGACTTCTGCCACCGGCTGGGTCTCGACTATGTGAGTTGCTCGCCGTTCCGTGTTCCGGTGGCACGGCTGGCCGCCGCGCAGGCGGAGCTTCGCAACCGGAGTGCCGCGCCCGCCCGAAAGAAGAAGAAGCCCGCGCGGCGAAAGAGGGTCAGTCGCCGGACTCGGTAAGGCCGAAGTCCCGGATGCGCCGGTAGAGGGTTCGTTCGCTGATGCCCAGCGCGCGAGCGGCCCTCCGCCGGTTCCCCGCGGACTCCCGCAAGGCCCGCTCCACGGCGTGGCGCTCCATGTCGGCAAGAGACCCGGCTTCGTCAGCCCGGTCCTCCTCTACGCGAACCGGTCCGGTCGGATAGACGGGACCGCCCGCGGGCCCGTACGGCGGGGTGAATCCCGGAGGCACCGGAGTGCGCCCCGTCGCCCCGGCCAGAATCAGCTCCCGGATTCCGGCCACTTCCGCCCGTAGAGCCAGCAGTGACTGAATGATGAACTCGCGCTCCTCCCGAGTACGATCCGACGGGAGCGCCGGCAGATGGCGCTGCCTCGCGGCTTCGTGGAGAACATGGGGTGGGAGGTCGGCGGCTTCCACGGGCTTCTCCGGGCGGAGCGCGATCATTCCATCCACCAGATTCCGGAGTTCGCGGACATTTCCGGGCCACTCGTAGGTCTCCAGCGCGTCGAGCGCTTCGGGCGTGAACCCCGGGAAGTCCAGCCCGTGTCGCGCGGCGGTCCGGTCCGCGAAGTTCCGCAAGAGCGCGGGAATCTCTCCTCGCCTTTCCCGGAGAGGCGGCACATGGAAGTGGACGACATTGAGCCGGTAGTAGAGATCCCTGCGGAACCGCCCGGCGCGGACCTCTTCCTCCAGATCGCGGTTGGTGGCCGCGACGATCCGGGTGTCCACGGTGACCGGCTTCGATCCGCCCACGCGCAGAAACCGTTCCTCCTCCAACACGCGCAGGAGGTTCACCTGCGCCTCGGTGGCCATCTCTCCGATCTCGTCGAGAAAGAGCGTCCCTCCATCGGCCAACTCGAATCGACCGATCCGCCGCCCGTCCGCGCTCGTGAAGGCCCCCTTCTCATGACCGAAGAGTTCCGACTCCAGGAGATTCGCGGGGAGTGCGCCGACATTCACGGCGACGAACGGCCCGTCCGCACGATCACTGGCCCGGTGGATGGCCTGAGCGAGCACTTCCTTCCCGGTGCCGCTCTCCCCCGTGATGAGCACCGTGACCTTCAGCGGTGCGGCTCGAAGCACGCGCTCGAAGATCTCCAGCATGGCGGGATCCCGAACCGTCAGTTCCAGGTCGTTGATGAGGCGTCGTCGCTGGCGAAGGCTGTCGAGTCGGGCCAGGAGCCGCTCATGGGGGGTGGTCGCGTCGAGGACATCTTCCGCTCCCTCAGCGAGGAGTTCCGCCCGGCCTGAACCGTTCTCGGGCGCCAGAAGCACGAAGTCGGTTTGCAATCCCTCGCGTTTTCCCAGTGTGATGAGGTTCCGCGCGGGTCCGTCCGGGAGTTCCACCGGGAAAAGGGCGATGTCCGGAGGGGCGTCGCGGAGTTGTCGGAGAGCCTCTGCGCCCGACTCCACCCGTGTCACATTCCAGCCCTCAGCGATGGCCTCCCGAGCGAAGTCGGTCCAATCCGGGAACGGCCCGGCCAGGAGAAGGGTGCTGCCTGCCATATCGACCTCCGGAATCAGGCTGAGAACCCGCCCATGTTAGGAATACCGCCTGTGCCTGTCAAGATGGCAGACCTGCACCGTGGTCTGAGGTTTGCCGGGGGGGCAATCTGCAATCTGCCCGCTCCCCGTTCGCGCGTCCCCCGGGGAACCGCCCGGCAGTCGCCGAGCGACCAAACCAGCGGCCGCCGGTTCCGACGCAGGTGCAATGCGACACGAGGTTCCGTCGCATCCGAAGATGGGAATGGGGGGAACTTGACAACCAGAAAGGCCAAGTGCATACTCTCGCGACCGATTGTGTGCAAGTCAGGAAAAACCAAGGCGAGTCGTCGTAGTGTGGGCGCTGGTTCAGGCTGGCCCCCGGACTTCGGTGTACCGTTTACCGGAAGGTTCAGTTTCTATGCCGCTGATCAAGGTGAAGGACAATGAGTCGATCGAACGGGCTCTCAAGCGCTTCAAGAAGAAGTGTGAAAAAGAAGGGGTCATTCAGGACATCAAGAAGAGCAGCCGATTCCTGAAGCCCTCCGAACGAAAGAGAAAGAAGGCACTCAAGGCGGAGAAGCGGCGCAGGCAGGCCGCCCGCAAGAAGAGATAAGAGAGACTTGAGAGCGCGCCTTTTCCAGAGCACCGACATGCATCGCGCCGAACAGCGCTCCAGAGAAGGCGGTATGGTCCGTGGGGTGGGACTCCGTGAAGGGAGTGATGATGATTCGCGAGAAGGACACTTCGATACTGGAGAAGGACCGCACCAACAGTACTTATGAACTCCTCCTCCGGAAGGCTGTGGAGGAAGGGCGCGTCGGCGGAGATCACCGTTGTCGCGTTTGCGGGATGAAGTTCAACAATGGACAGGCCGCAGCCGAGTGCTGCGAGAAAGTCCTCCAGCACAGCAAGCTGTAGAGGGCGCAACCGGAGGCGGAAATGCCGAAGATGAAGACCAACCGAAGTGCCGCGAAGCGTTTCAAGCGCACCGGCACCGGGAAGCTCCGCCACAAAAAGGGCTTCAAGAACCATATCCTGACGAAGAAATCTCCCAAGCGGATTCGACAGCTTCGCCGCCTCGGCGTCCTGGACGAAGGCGACGAGAAGCGGATGAATGTGATCCTGCCCTACTTGTAGGCCGCGTTTCGTGGCAGGCTCTGCTGCGGCTTCTCCCGGCGGCGCCTGGCTGCGCATTCGGGGCGGTATCGATCCTCGACGGGGCTTTTGCCCCGCCTCCGGTCGATCCCGCCCCGACTTCTTGCCATCCACCACCGGGCAAACCCTCGCGACGAGCCTGCCACGAAACGCGGCCTCGTCCGCGCTTCCCGCCACACTCTGCTGCGGCCACTTCCGACCGGCGGGCTTCTTGACCCCTTCCCGGGGGGTTGCTACCGTCCGGGCTCGTGTCCGGAAACCGCCCACTTACCGCCCGGAGAGGCCTCTCGTGATGCCGCCTCAGCGTTTCTCACCCGTCTGCATGGTCGTGATTCTCACGGTGTGCGGCGGGAGCGTCCGGCCTGCGGTCGGGAGTCCGCTTGACGACGGGCTCCGGCACCTTCGGTCGGAAGATGTCCTCACGGCGGATGCGGCGGTCGAGGAACTGATCCCGCTCGGTTCGGCCGCCGTGGATTCCCTGCTGCCCCTTCTGGAGGACCCCGCTCGCGATGTTCGCGCCGGGGCCATTCGTGCGCTCGGGAGAATCGGTGATTCCCGCGCGACGGCCCCCCTTCTGCGCCAACTGGAAGCGTCGCTGGCGGGCACGGAGCCGGACACCTTCGCGGATCGATACCATCGAATCCTGCTCATTCGTGCGCTGGGGCGCATGGGGGAGAGTGAGGCACAGTCCGCTCTTCGAGGAGTTGCGCTGACGGGCGACGCTTTTGAAAGAGCCCACGCGGGGATCTCGCTGTTTCTCATTGGAGAGGAATCGGGTTACGATCTCGTGCTGAAGAGTCTGGGCGACCCCTCTCCGGCCATTCGGAGTCTGACGGCCGAGGGGCTGGCCGAGTCCCGATCCCGTCGCTCGCGGGAACTTCTCCTGCGTGCCGCGGCGGATTCGGAGTGGGTGGTGCGGGATGCCGCGTTTCAGTCTCTCTCGCGCTGGTTGGGACACGAAGCCGTGGAACAGGCGTTTCGTGCCGGGGCCAAGGATCCGTCATGGTATGTGCGGCAGACGGTAGAGGATGTTCGGAGAGCGGCAAGCGCCGCAGGAAACTGATGCAGCCCCCGCTTCAAGGGGGCGTCAAACCCGGGTACCCGGAGGGATGGAGATGATGAGGATTCCCCGTTTTGCGACCACTCTCGTCCTTGGGGCGTGTCTGTTCGCGCTGAGCGGGACAACGGCCCCCGCTCCCGCGCAGGACGAGACAGAGGATACCGCGGCCGCGATCGCCACGGCCATCGAGACGATGGTGACGGCCATCCTGGAAGGCAACGACCCCATGCGGAATCGGATGTTCTTCGAGTTGAGGATCATCGGCAACGAGAGCGTTCCCGCACTGGTGGATCTGATGGGCGACAGCCGTACTCCCGTTCGCGAGTATGCCATGCACACCGTGAGCTACATCGACGACCCGCGGTGGATTGATCCGGTCATTCGCCTCTTGCAGGAGGATCCGGAAGCGTCCACACGAGCCATGGCGTGTCGTGCCGTGGCCCGAACGCAGGACACCCCGATTCTCGCGGAGGAAGGCCGCAAGGCCATCCCCCACCTCATCGAGACGCTGGGGTCGGACGAGGAACTCGTCAGCATGGATGCGGCGTTTGCGCTGGGGTGGTTTGGGGATCCGGTGGCACGGCCCCACCTTGAAAAGGCGGCCGGGAGTTCTTCCGAACTGGTGAGTTTCTTCGCGAAGGGTGCCCTGGAGGACATCGACCACGCCGAGAAAATGGCTGCCCGGGACCGCGAATAAACCTCGGATTCCCCGCCCGACCGAGGGCACTTTTCCGGTCGAGCGGGGTTGGTAAATCTCCCGGAACGGGTTTCGCGCGGGCGTGCCCGGTCCGTTACTCATGGTCCGCATCCGGCCGCATTCGCGAGTCCGGGGAGGGAGTCGAGCCTGATGATCCGCCGCCGTCATGTATTCCGTGTGATTGTGCCGCTTCTCGTTGTTGCGGCAGTGGTGGCGGTGACCACGCGCACCCAGGCCGCCCGCAACATCTTCAACGACATCAAGGTCTACAACAAAGTTCTTGTGGCCGTATTCGACCAGTATGTCGACGAAGTGGACTCCGGAGATCTGATTCGCGCCTCCATCGAGGGGATGCTGGGCTCGCTGGACCAGCACACGAACTTTATGGAGAAGAAGCAGTTCGACCGCCTGATGCTGGAGACGCAGGGCAAGTATGGCGGGATCGGGATCTCGATCGACATCCGCGACGATTGGCTGACGGTGGTTTCCCCCATCGAAGGAACGCCCGCATTCAAGCTGGGCATTCGAGCCGGAGATCAGATCGTCGCGATCGAAGAGGAGAGCACGCACGGGATCACCACCGCGGAGGCGGCGTCCATTCTTCGCGGACCCAAGGGCACGGAAGTCACCATCACCATCCGGCGCAAGGGTGAACCCGCGCCGTTCGAAGTGACGATCGTGCGGGATGTGATCGAACTGAACTCCGTCCCCGACGCGCGGATTGTCCGTGACGACATTGGCTATCTGCGTCTGTCACGATTCAGCGAAGACACCGGAGAAGAAGTGGAGGCCGCGCTCCGCGACCTGTTGGATCAGGGCGCGCGGGGCATCGTCTTCGACCTTCGCTGGAATCATGGTGGCCTTCTGACGCAGGCGGTTTCCGTCTCGGAGATGTTCCTGCCCAAGGGGGAGTTGATCGCTTACACGCAGGGGAGGTCGGAACGGGATCGTCGCGAGTTCCGCTCCTCTTCGAACACGGTATTCCCGGACGGGATTCCCGTGGTGATTCTGGTGAACGGGTCGACGGCGAGTGCGTCGGAGATTGTCGCGGGTGCGCTTCAGGACAGCGACCGGGCGGTCATTCTCGGGGAGCCGACATACGGCAAGGGACTGGTGCAGACACTTCTCCCGATGAGTCCGGAAGCCAACCTGAAGCTCACCACGGCGCGGTGGTACACGCCATCGGGGCGTTGTCTTCAGCGCGACACCACCGGACTGATCAACGGGAAGGACCCGCTGGACGCGGAGGCCGTCCCGGAGGAACCGTCGGAGGACGCAGAGGAAGACGAGGACGCGGACGAAGACGCGGGGGATGACGGCGGTATTGTTCCGGACATCGAGATGGAAGGGGACTATCGCACCCGGTTCGGATTTGAACTGGAGCAACAGAATCACATCTTCCATTTTGCGGTGGACTTCATTGCGAGAGAGAAGGAGATCCCCACAGACTTCCGCGTGGGTGAGAGTCTGGTGAAGGAGTTCCGTGCGTTTTTGGAGACGCAGGACCTTGAGTACGAAACGGCCGCCGAGATGGAACTGACGCGCCTGCGTGACCTTCTGGAAAAAGAGGAATACGACGCCGAAACGCTCTCCGCGCTGGAAGGGCTGGGCGCCCGGTTTGAACTGGAGAAGGGTCGCGACTTCGATCGAAACGCCGAGTATGTGGCCTTTGCTCTTGAGCGGGAGATTCTCTCCAAGGTGCACGGAACAGCGGGCATGTACAGCGCGATCCTCCGTAACGACACGCAGGCGCAGGCGGCGGTGGATCTGATTCTCGACACAGAGGCTTTTGCGCGTGCGCTCGCCGGAGTGGAAACACAGCAGAGAGAGATCGCCACGGACGAGGGCTGAGTTCCCGCATCGAGTGGCATGGCAGACAACTGGATTCAGTGAAAGGAGTTCGGGATCGTGGCAGTCGCGGACATTGAGGCACTCAACGAACGCATCCACGCCGAGAGCGCGTTCGTCGAGAGGGTTCAGCATGAGATGGGGCGGGTGATTGTCGGGCAGACCACCATGGTGGAGAGACTTCTTGTGGCGCTTCTCGCGGATGGCCATGTTCTTCTGGAAGGGGTCCCGGGACTCGCAAAGACCCTTACGGTGAGTACGCTGGCTTCGCTCGTCGAGGCGGACTTTCATCGGATTCAGTTTACGCCGGACCTCCTTCCGGCGGATCTGGTCGGTACGCTGATCTACGACCAGAAGCAGGGGACATTCCTCCCGAAGAAGGGACCGATCTTCGCGAATGTGATTCTGGCCGACGAGATCAACCGCGCCCCCGCGAAAGTACAGTCCGCGCTTCTGGAGGCCATGCAGGAACGGCAGGTCACGATCGGGGAGACCACCTACCCGCTGGACGAACCGTTCCTTGTGCTGGCCACACAGAACCCCATCGAGCAGGAGGGGACCTACCCGCTGCCGGAGGCGCAGGTGGATCGCTTCATGCTGAAGGTGATTGTGGGTTACCCGGGAAAGTCAGAAGAACGGGAGATTCTCCGGCGACAGACGGGTCGGCCCGTGGAGATGCCGGGGAAGGCAGTCGGGAAGGCGGAACTGATCCGCGCTCGCGGCGTGGTCCGCGACATCTACATGGACGAGAAGGTGGAGAACTATGTCGTGGACCTTGTCCACGCAACTCGCGAACCGGCAGAGCATGGGCTGTCCGAACTGGCGGATCTCATCGAGTACGGAGCCTCTCCGCGCGCCACGATCTATCTGGTTCTCGCGGCAAAGGCGCACGCATTTCTGGCGCGACGCGGCTATGTCACTCCCGACGATGTCCGCGCGATCGGAAGAGATGTGCTTCGCCATCGCGTCATCCTGACCTACGAGGCGGAGGCGGAGGAGACGACCTCCGAGGATGTTGTGAACAGGATCTTCGACACCATCGAGGTTCCGTAGCAGCGGCCGGAGTTCGTCATGATTCCACGAGAGATTCTCCAGGCCGTCGAGGCCATCGAAATCCGAAGCCGCTCGCTTGTGAACGATGTGTTCGCGGGAGAGTATGGCAGCGTCTTCAAAGGGCGCGGCATGGAGTTCGCGGAAGTGCGCGAATACCTGCACGGCGACGACATCCGATCCATCGACTGGAATGTGACGGCGCGCACCGGGCAGCCGCATGTGAAGAAGTTCGTGGAGGAACGGGAACAGACGGTGATGTTTCTGGTGGATGCATCGCGCTCGCTGGACTTCGGAAGCGTGGCACGCATGAAGGGCGAGGTTGCGGCGGAGATGGCGGCGGTGCTCGCGTTTTCCGCAATACGAAACAACGACAAGGTCGGCGCGATCATCTTCACGGATCGGATCGAACTGTTCATTCCGCCCAAGAAGGGGAAGAAGCATGTGCTGCGCGTCATTCGCGAGATGCTCTTCTTCCAGCCGGAGGGTCGCGGGACCGATGTCGGTGGGGCACTGGAGTATCTGTCCCGTGTGATCCCGCGAAAGGCGGTCGTCTTCCTGCTGTCCGACTTTGCCTCTCCTGATTATTCACGGCCGCTTCGAGTTGCGAACCGGCGGCACGACCTGATTGCAATCACCATCACCGACCCGGCGGAGAATGATATCCCGCCTGTGGGTCTGGTGCATGTTCGCGACGCGGAGACGGGCGACGAGCGTGTTGTGGACCTTTCGGAGGCTCGCGTGAGAGAAGCGGTTCGCCGTCGTCGCCGCCGCGACCACGACGACCGGACGGCGCTCTTTCGGAAGTACGGTGTGGATGCCGTGGAAGTCACGACCGATCGCCCCTACGCGGAACCGCTCCGGGCGTTCTTCCGTCGCCGGGAACGGGAGCTGTCGAGATGAGGAAGATGCTGCGGGCGCTTGCGCTTCTGGCTCTTGCGGCACTCCCCGCGTGGGCTGAAGGCGTGCCGGAGATTGCGCGGACCCGGATTGACACCACGCATGTGGCGGTCGGTGGCCGCCTGCTGGTGACGGCCGATCTACCGGAGTTCCCCGAGTGGGCGATTGTGCCTCCGACCGAGGCGACCGAGGCGGCCCCGTTCCGGCTTCGCTCGGCAAGGGCGGTCCCCGCGAGCGACGGACACGCGGAGAGTGCCGTTCGGATGGAGTTCGTGCCGATGAGTCCGGGGGAGGTGGGCTTCCCGTCCCTCCCGCTGGTGGCACGCGGACCGGATGGAAGCGTCACGGAGGTGCGGACGAAGGAGGTGCGCGTCACGGTTGCTTCCAACCTGTCCACGCCGTCCGACAGCGCGGCCGCCCCGGCGCCCTCGCCGCTTCTTCCCGCGCTCAGCGTTCCCAGAGACTGGCGCGTTCCCGTGGTGCTGATCGTCCTGCTTCTTGCGGCGGCGGCTGTGGCGTGGCGCATCATTCGGCGGCGGCGCGCGCGCGAGGTGGCAGAACCGCGCCCTCCCCGCGTGCGCGTTCCCCTGCGCCCCGCCTGGGAGACGGCGCTGGAGGAGCTGGACCGGATTGCCGGGGCGGACCATGTTTCGGCCGGGCGCATCCAGCGGCAGTATGTGGAGGTGACGGCCGCGCTCCGACTTTATCTGGAAGAGCGGTATGGCGTGCCCGCGCTGGAGACGACCACTGCCGACCTGCTGCCCCACCTTCGCCGCGCGCCGATTCCGGACGCGATTCGCGGACGCGTGCTCTCCATGTTGCGCCATGCCGATCTCGTGAAGTTCGCGAAGGCGTGCCCGCCGGAGTCCGAGGCACGGGAGGTCCACGCGGAGACACGGCGCGTCGTTCTGGATACCACGCCGGTCGCCCGGGAGGTGTCGGCGTGACCTTCCGGGACCCCATGGCGCTGTGGGCGCTTCTTCCGATCCTGGCGGCGGGCCTGTTTGTGCTTCGCCGGAATCTCCGCTTGCGGGCGGCCGTGCGCTATTCGTTTACCGCGCCTCTGGCGGTTGCGGGTCCCTCCCTCCGGGTGCGTGCCCGTCGCGCCCTTCCTGTGCTGCGGATTCTGGCGCTCGTCCTGCTGGCCGTGGCGGTGGCGCGTCCGCAGATTGTGGAGCGGGAAGAGGAGATTCTGACCGAAGGCATCGACATCATGCTGGCACTCGATGTCTCCGGTTCCATGCAGGCGGAGGACTTCAAGCCGAAGAACCGTCTCCGCGTGGCGAAGAATGTCGTCGGCGAGTTTCTCGACATGATCTCCAACGATCGCGTGGGGCTTGTTGTCTTTGCGGGGCAGGCATACACGCAGTGCCCATTGACGCTGGACTATGGTGTCCTGCGAAATCTGCTGGAGGGCGTGTCGATCGGCTCCATCGAAGACGGGACGGCCATCGGCACCGCACTGGCGAACAGCGTCAGCCGTCTCCGGGATTCAGCGGCGCACAGCAAGGTGGTCATCCTGCTGACAGACGGGGAGAACAACGCCGGGAAGATCGACCCGTCCACCGCCGCAAAGGTGGCGGAAGCGTTCGGAGTTCGCGTCTACACCATCGGCGTCGGCAAGGAGGGTGGCGCTCCCATTCCGATCGTGCACCCGGTCTACGGGAAGATCCTCGCACGGAACGCGGACGGGTCCATCGCGATGACGAAGCTCGATGAGGAGACGCTCCGGGGAATCGCATCCGTGACCGGCGGCGAGTACTTCCGCGCAACCGACCCCGACGCGCTGGCTGGAATCTATGCGCGGATTCTGGATCTGGAGCGAACGAAGTTCCAGGTGAAGCGATTCGAACGAGCGCACGAACGATTTCGGTGGGCCGCGCTTCCCGCGCTGCTCCTCCTGCTCCTGGAGATGCTGCTGGCGCATACGCGGCTTCGGGTGCTGCCATGAAGTTCTCTCGCCCGGAAGTCCTGCACGCGCTGTGGTTGGCGCCGCTGATTCCGCTTTTCTTTCGCGCGGCGTTCCGTTCGGCGGATCGCGCCCGGCGGCAACTCCTCTCCGATGATCTCGCGGCGCGCCTCGCGCAGGGCTTGAGCCCGTCACGCCGCCGCTGGAAGGCGGTGCTTCAGGGAACGGCGCTTGTCCTGATTGCGTTTGCGTTGGCCGGTCCTCGTGTCGGGAGCCGCGAGGTGACGGTGAAGCGTCGGGGGATCGACCTCTTGATTGCGCTCGACACATCGCTGTCGATGATGGCCCGCGATGTCGCCCCTTCGCGTCTCGGGAAGGCACGGCGCGAAGTGTCCGCATTCCTCGATCGGCTGGACGGGGATCGCGTCGGGTTGGTGGCCTTCGCCGGGGGTGCGCACCTCCAGTGCCCGTTGACGCTGGACTACGGCGCGGCGCGCATGTTTCTGGAGGTACTCGACATTCGCTCCGTCTCGCGCCCCGGCACCAATCTCGGAGCAGCCATTCGCTCGGCGCTCTCGGCGTTCGGTTCCGAAGTTCAGGACGACAAGCACCGGGCGCTCGTGCTCGTCACCGACGGGGACGACCCGTCCGGTGGAGGGGTGCAAGCCGCGGAGGAGGCGGCTCGTCGCGGAATCAGGATCTTCACGATCGGCATCGGGTCCGGTGCCGGAGAACCCATCCCGATGCCGGACGACGATCCTTCCGGAGTGGCATACAAGAAGGACCGATCGGGAGAGATCGTGATGACCGCGCTGGACGAGGAAGTGCTGGAGCGCATCGCGTCAATCACCGGCGGCAGTTATCATCACGCGACGAGGGGAGAACTGGAACTGGACCGCATCCACGAAGAGATCGCCGGGATCGAGGAGCGCGAAGTGGCGTCGCGGAAGTTCACGCAGTTCGAGCCGCGGTTCCAGGTACCACTGGCCATTGCGCTGCTCCTGCTTCTGGTGGACCTCGTGCTTCCGGAGCGCGTTCGCCGCAGCCATGACTGGGAGGGACGCTTTGCGTAGGGGGTTTTCGTCGAGCTTGCTGCTGCCGGTCGTGGCGCTTCTCTCGGCCGGATGGTCGCCGTTCGGGTCGCTGCACGAACAGGTGGCGAAGGGGAACCGGGCCGCCGCGGAAGCGGGCGCGGCGGACAGTGCCTCGGCGGCGCTCGCTCTCTCGCACTATGCGGAAGCGGCACGCATCGATCCCGGGAGTCCCGTTCCGGATTTCAATCGCGGCGTTCTTCTCGCAAAGACGGGGGACGACGAACAGTCCCGCGACGCATTCCTTGCGGCCGCCGCGGCGGAGGACGAAGCCGTTCGTTCCGGGGCGCTCTACAATCTGGGCAATGTGCTGCTTGGCGGGGACGATGCGCAGGGCGCCATTGAAGCGTACCTCAAGAGCCTGGACATCGACCCCGGGAACCCGGACGCGCGGCGGAATCTGGAGATCGCCGTCCGGCGACTGGAGGAGCAGCAGCAACAAGAGCAGCAGCAACAGGACGACCCGCAGGAGCAGGAGTCGGAGGAGAACGAAGACGACTCCGAGGATTCCGGAGATTCCGAGGAGGGGGAACCTCCACCCGAGACGGAGAACCCCGGCGAAGAGGAGACGGAGGAGTCTCCGCCGCCGGAGGAACCCGGAGAGGGCGAGGAGGAGCACTCACAGCAGGACCGTCCGCGCGAGGAGCAGTTGTCGCGGGAAGATGCCGAGCGCCTGCTGAACGCGATCGAGACGGAGGAACTGAAGGTGCTGGAGCAGTTGAACATTCAGGAAGGGGAGGAACTCGGTGCGGACGCGCAGGACTGGTAGCCCGCGGCTCTCCCCTCGCTTCCCTGCGATGGTGGTTCTGCTGATCACAGCCATGGCGACGGGAGCGGCGGCCCTGGAGGTCGTCTTGTCCGCTGACCGTGAGCGTGTCGTGGTCGGGCAGCAGTTCACGGTCGTCGTGGAGGTTCGCGGCGAAGGCGTGAAGAAGCTCCCCGGCCCGGAACTTCCGGCCTCTCCGGGAGTGGAGATTGCCAGCCGGTACAAGTCGCGCAACTTCTCCTACATCAACGGGAGCATGACCGCCAGTCGCACGACGCGCTTCCTGATGGTTCCGACGAAGGCCGGGCGCATCGTGCTGGGACCCGCGACTGCGGCAAGAGGAGACGAGGTCTTCCGGAGCAACACCATCACGGTGGAGGCGGTGCGTCCCGGTTCCTCCGCGTCCGCGTCGCCAAAGCTGGGAGACGAGCGCCCGCCGTCGTCGTCCGGGCGGGATCTCATTGTTACGGCTCGCGCGGAGCCGGAGACGCCCTTCGTGAATCAGCAGGTGACCTACACGCTCACATTCCTGCGTCGCGTGCGCCTTCTGGGAACGCCACACTACGCGCAGCCGGGCTTCGAGGGATTCTGGGCGGAGGAACTGGATTCGTCCCAGGCCACCGAGGTTCTGCTGGAGGGGCAGCGGTACATCGCGGAGCGAGTGCGCGTTGCGCTTTTCCCGACAGGTGACGGGGAGTACGGGATTGCCCCGGCAACGCTGAATGCGACGCTGGAAGACCGGTACCGAAGCCGCCGCGATCTCTTCGGATTCATGCGGGGCGGGCGGAGTGTACAGCTTGCGACGGACTCCATCACGGTTCATGTCCAGCCGTTGCCTGCGGCAGGGAAGCCGGAGGAGTTCTCCGGAGCAGTGGGGCAGTTCCAGTTGGCGGCGACGCTGGACCGGGACACGGTGGCCGCCGGGGAACCGGTGACCCTCAGCGTGCGCCTGGCGGGAGAGGGCAATGTGAAGGTGATCCCCGCGCCGGCCCTTCCCGAAATGCCGGGATTCAAGGTCTACGAGTCCAGCTCCACGGAACGCTCGCACGCGGAGGACGGCGTCATCCGGGGGGAGAAGGTCTGGGAGTTCATCCTGGTGCCGTCGGTGGGGGGGGTGTCGGAGTTTCCCCCGGTGACGCTCGACACCTTCGAGCCCGCCTCGGGGCGGTATGTCCGTCTGGAGACCGCCGTGCTTCCCCTCACCGTGGAAGCTCCGGGGGGAGTGCCGACGGAGGGAGGTGTGGTGCACAGCGGCAAGGAACGGGTCCTTCTCAGGGACCGGGATATTCGATACCTGAAGCCCCATCCGGGGTCGTTCGGGGGACAGGCGGGGCTTCCGCTGCCGCTTGCGGGAATGCTTCTGGCCTATGGACTCCCCGCTCTTGCGGTGGCCGGGTCGGCGGGACTCCGGCGCCACCGGGATAAAATACGAACGGATGTTCGGTACGCACGAAACCGAAGGGCCCGGCGCGTGGCTTCCCGTCGTTTCCGTGCCGCTGACGGGACTTTGAGCGAGAATCGTCTGGAGGACTTCTACGGCGAGGTATCGGCGGCTCTGCGCGGATATGCGGCGGATCGGCTCCATCTGGCGGCCACGAGCCTGGACGAGGCGACGGTTCGGCAGGCGTGGGGAGGGGACGATGAGGCGGCCCGGGCGTCGTCCGACCTCTTCGAGATGCTGATGTTGTGTGACTCGGCGCGCTATTCAGGGCGCGGGTCGGACCCCGGAGCAGCACGAGAGATGCTGACCCGGGCCAAGGCGTGGGTGGAGAGGATGGAGAAGCGATGAGAGGGCGGCACTTCTTCCCGGCGGCCTTTGTGGCGTGCGCCTTCCTCACGGCGGCTCCGGTGCTTGCGGAGTCCGGCAGCGCGGATGCGTCCTTCGACCTGGGGATGCGGCTCTATGAGAGCGGGGACGCGGACGGCGCGGCGACGGCTTTTGCGGAGTGCCTTCGTGCGGGGGCGGAGCACTCCAGCGTTCATTACAACCTCGGGAATGCCCGGTTCAAGCAGGGCGACCTGGGGCGGGCCATCTTCCACTACCGCCGGGCGCTTGCGCTGGCTCCCCGGGATGAAGATGTGACCGCGAATCTGGAATACGCGCGCTCTCTGGCGCTTGACGCGGTGGCGGAGGGAGATCCCCACACGGATCGCCGCGTGGAGCAGTGGATCGACCGCGTGACCCCCACCGAGGTCGCGCGGTGGGCTGCCTTCCTGTGGATACTGGGCGGGATCGCGGGGACCATCTGGCAACTCGGCGGCCGAAGGGCGCGGGGAGGCCATCGCTGGACCGTGGCCTTCCTGGTGCTCTGGGGGGTATGCTCCGCGGCGTCGGGACTTCTGGCGCAACGCGCCGCGGGTTCCCGGGAGGCGGTGCTGCTTGCCCGGGAGGCGGAGGTTCGCGCCGGTCCCGCCGAGACATTCGCCACAGCCTTCGTCCTTCACGAGGGTGCGGAAGTGGTCGTGGAGGGAGAGCGCGGGATGTGGACGGAAATCTCCCTGCCGGGCGATTTGAGGGGGTGGATTCCCTCCGCGGAACTGTCCCGGCTGTAGGGGTGGTCGAGGAAGGGCCAACCCCAAAGAACAGGAGGCGCCTCGTGAACATCGGGCCCCGCTGGTTTGCGTTTGCCCTGCCGCTCCTTCTTCTGATCCCGGCCGGGGCTCTTGCCAAACCGGCCGCTCCGTCTTCCGCGCCCGCGGACTCTCTCGACACGGACGGAATCGCCGTGCTGAAACTGGTGATCTGTCTGGATGTGGTGGATCGGGTTCCCGTGGAGGCCGCCCGCTCTTTTCCGCGAGATGTCGGGAAGCTCTTCGCCTTTTCGGAAGTGGACCGGGCGGAGGCACCCACACGAATCTTCCACCGCTGGTATGTGGGGGAGCGACTCGTGACGGAAGTTCCCATTGAAATCGGCGCCGCGCACTGGAGATGCTGGACGACAAAGACCATTCTGGCAAAATGGCTTGGCCCGTGCCGCGTGGAGGTGGTGACCGAGGGCGGAGAGATTCTTGCTCGCGCGGGCTTCACGCTGGAGTAACGGTCGATGTCCGCACGCAGTTCCGGAGCCGCCCATGCGTCGCCGGGTTCTCACGAACGGAAGGCAGTCGCATGAGCAGCGGTCGGATTGGAATCCTGGGCGGAAGCGGACTCTACGAAATGGACGGGCTTTCCGGCCTCACGGAAGAGACGCTGGAGACACCGTTTGGTACGCCCTCCGACGCCTTCATGCTCGGAACGATCGAGGGCCGAGAGGTGGTCTTTCTGGCGCGGCACGGTCGCGGGCACCTCGTCAGCCCGTCGGAGATCAACTACCGCGCAAACATCTGGGGCATGCGAAAGCTGGGCGTGGACTTTCTGGTGGCGATCTCCGCGTGCGGGAGCCTGCGCGAGAACATTCGCCCCGGGGACTTCGTTCTGGTGGACCAGCATATCGACCGAACGAAGAACCGGGCCGCGACCTTCTTTGAAGACGGCGTGGTTGCGCATGTCATGTTTGCGGATCCGGTAACACCCGCGCTGGTGACCCTTCTGGCGGACGCCGCGGAGAAGACAGGGACGACCGTGCATCGCGGCGGGACCTATGTCTGCATGGAGGGTCCGGCCTTTTCCACGCGTGCCGAGAGCGCGCTCTATCGAAGCTGGGGCGCGGATGTGATCGGGATGACGAACCTCACCGAGGCGAAACTCGCCCGCGAAGCGGATCTGGCGTTCGCGACGCTCGCCCTGGCGACGGACTACGACTGCTGGCGTGAAGGGCACGACGATGTGACGGTGGAACAGGTCATTCGCACACTTCAGAAGAATGTCGAGAACGCGAAGACGACGGTGCGACATCTCTGCGCGGATTTCCCGGAGGACTTTGCGAACCCGCATCGGGGGAACATCGCGTCAGCAATCCTGACCGATCCGAGCCGGATTCCCGAGGCCGCCCGAACCCGACTGGCGCTCTTCCTCGGCGAATCCACATGAAGTGGCTTCTCGTCCTTCCCGTGGCTTCGGTGGTCGGGATTGCGCTCTGGTTTCTTGTGCGCCGCCGACCGCTCTGCAAGCTCACGCTTCTGGAGGAGCACGGAGAGGGGTTGGATTTTCTTGTCTCCGCGCGGCGCACGACCATCGGGTCAGAAGAAAGCCAGGACATCGTGGTCAGCCATCCGAAGATTGCGCGACATCATGCCATCCTCACCTGCGACAAGAAAGGAATCCTGCTGCGCGACTGTTCGCGCCGCGGGATTCGAGTGAACGGACACTCTGTTCCGGAAGCGATGCTCGTTCCGGGTGACCGGATTGAACTCGCCGATCAGGTGGTACTTCTCTTCTCGGGGCCCGCGTGATGCCCGGGTGTGTCCGCCTTGCGGTCTCTCTCCTGGCGGTGTCCCCGCTGTATCTTTGCGGCGTTGCGAAGGCGGTTCCGGAGACGGACCTCTCGGCCCGTATCGCGGTAGACGGGCTCACGGCGGACTGGGACTCGGACGAGAGTGCCTTCGGAACCAACCCGGTGTCCGGGGCGCCGGAGGAAGGCACCAGCGATTCCGAATGGGGGACACAGAACGATGTGCGCCAGATCCGCATCAGCTGGGATGCTGAGTTTCTGTATGTCGCGGTGGACGCAACCATCTGGGACAACAATGTGATCCTCCTGATCGACCATGCCCCGGGCGGGATGACGGAGATGACGAACCTGAACTCGTGGCGCCGGAACTTCGTCTTCCGGAATCTCCAGCCGGACCTCTTTCTGGCAACCTGGGACCGGAACACGCTGCCTCAGGCGTGGACGAGTGTCGGGACGAATCAGGTGACGCAACGAGATGCCACCTCGTTCGCGACCGTCGCGACATTCGATCAGGGGACACCCGGCCGCGCCATGGAGGCCGCGCTGCCGTGGCCCTTCCTGCTGGGTGATGATGCGGTTCGAGACTTCTCGGCTGCTGTCGGCGAATCGCTCTGGGTCGTTCCGGCAGAGCGAAGTGTGCTGCGCGTCGTGGCCATCGTGACCGCGGGCGGCGACGGCACGGGCGGGCCGGACTCCGCGCCGGACAATCTCTCCGGGCACAGCGCGGAATCCTCGGACCAGGTGACCATTGACAACTATGCGGAGATTCCCCTCGACCTGGACGGCGACGGGTTCTGTGACTTCGGGCAATCGGTGAAGGAGCGCGTGAGTTTTCTCGTGCAGCCTCCGGTGCGTGGTGTGCGAATGGAGATTGCGGATGTCGCCTTTGCGAGAAGCGTGATCTCCCCGGAAAACGGGGGCGAACTGGCGTTTCGCGTCCGGCTGTCTCCGGAGGTCCCGTCGGGAGAGTCCTTCCGGACGGTGGTGTTGTCGGCGGAGGTGTTTGACCGGCGCGGGAAGCGGGTCAAGGAACTCTATCGCAACCACGAACGATCCGCGGCGGACCCTGTCTCCCTGGCGATGGATCGCTGGGACGGGCGGGACTGGGACGGGGGGATCGTGCCGGGCGGGATCTATGTGCTGCGCGTTGTGATTGAACCGGAGACACATCGCTTTACGCGCGCGTTCTCGGTGGTCCGATGACGCGTCTGCGGCGAATCGCATGGGTGGCGGGTATTGCGCTCGCGGGCGCGGTGGTCGGCGCGTCTCCGTCGTCGGCCTACTTCGAGACCATGGAGGTGGGTGCACGCGGAGTGGCGCTCGGGAAGACCCATGTCGCTTTGGCGGACGACGCGTCAGCGGTTCACTGGAATCCTGGTGGTCTCCCGTTTCTCGACCGGGGGCAGGTGATCCTTGCGCAATACCGCCCGCATCAGGCGATGGATCTGGCCACGCACTTTGCTGCGGTTTCCCTTCCTGTCGGACGCATGTCCATGTGGTCCGCATGGTCGCACACCGGCGTTCCGGATGCCGTTTCGGAGGACATGCTCTATGCCGGTGCGGGGACCGTGTTGCGCTGGCGGCAGGTGCGCATTGGGGTGGGCGCGAATGTGAAACTGGCGCGAGTGGCCTACCACTCACCCGCGGCGACGGCGTCCGGTGAGCTATCCGGGCTCGGGAGCGAAACCCGCGCAGCCTTTGACGCCGGCGTGCTGGCGATCTTGAACCCCCGCCTGCGTGTGGGAGCGGTCGTGCGAAGTATCGGCCGCCCGTCGTTTGAGTTTGTTCCGGGGGGGGGAGCCACGGGTCTTCGCGTGGAACGGGAGGCGGGTGTGTCCTGGCGCTGGCATCCGGAATCTGCTGTTGCGGCCGCCGTGATCGGAGATGAGGACGGGCGGCCGACCCCGGTCGTTGGCGCGGAGGTGGTCTTTCACCGCGTGTTTGCGCTGCGCGTCGGGATGGGAGACCTCAAGTACTTTGGCGGCGTCGGCATCATGTCCGACCGTTGGGTTGTGGATCTGGCGTTCTCCACACACAACACGCTCGGCATATCCAGCATGGCGTCGGTGGTCATTCCGTTCGGGAGGGCACGGGAGTGAGTCGCCTGCGCCGACTTCGACCCGCGCTCGCGGGAGCCGTCCTCTCAGTGGCCGTGGCCGCTCCCGGGCAGGGCGCGACGCGAATCGAGGGTGAGTATCAACTGCAACTGGACATCCGAAAACAGGACCGTCTGTACGAGTGGGACTTCGACTCCAACAACGACGACTCCTGGGGACTCGTGCAGTTCCGCATTCATTCGGAACCCGCACCGGGTGTGGAGGCGTTTCTCAAGTTTGAGGAAGACTGGAATCGCGGGGGAAACTCCGCGCCCCGCCCGGAGTTTCAATACCGTGAATCCCATGTACGGTTTCGCAAGGAAAAGAACGGACGCGGTGTAGACCTGATTCTCTTCTCCCGGCAGGATCGCTTCTGGGTGGAGAATCATCTGATTGAAGTGGTGCGACCCTGGGCGGCCAACGACGGCGGCAACGCGCAGGGCTTCCGCGCGGACCTCTTTGGGTATGGCGGATGGAACCTCGCGTACATTCACTCGGACTTTTCCAGCCAGTCCAATCCCTCCACGAACCCCGAGGACCCGGCCGACCCGGTCGGCACGGATGACGCGCATGTGTTCCGGGCGCGTCGGGAGTTCCTGGGGGGCGCGCTTCGGACGGGAGTGACATGGAACCGGAAGGTCGAGGCGGAAGATCGATTGGGGGAGGCCGGGCACTTCGAAGTCTTTGCCGGGGACCTGCGCTACACCTGGGGGACGACGGACCTTCTTGTGGAGTTTGCGCGAAGTCAGAATCGGGATGCGGGTTCTGAGCTGGAGCGCGGGGAATTTCGCTGGAACCGGCTGAACGGAAGTACCTGGTACCGCCCACACGAGTGGGCGCCGACGGACGCGGTTCTCAAGGCGGAGCTCCGGTCGGTCACGGTGGGGACGCCCCGCCTGGGATACTGGAGCTTCGCGCCCTACTACTGGTATGCGGGCCGAGCGTACACGAATCCTCTAGGCGATTCCCTCAGCGACGAACAGGGTCTCTGGCTGAACTCGTGGTACCTGCTGCCGGAGCGGGCGGTCACGCTGACCGTGAATCACGGGAGATGGAAGCGCAGCGTTTTTGAGAACAAGAACATGACCGAACTCTACGCGGAGATGTATACGGAGTATGTGAACGGGTTCGCAAGCAAACTGGCGTGGCGACGAAAGCGAACGCACGACCATGCGGACCCTGTCGCGACGGAAACGACGCGAAACGATGACCTGTTTGCGGAAGTGCAGGTGGAGAGCCGCCTGGCGTGGATGAGGATTCAGGGAAAGATCAAGGACTACGGAACGGAGAGGCGAAAGGACCTGGCATCTCTGGAGACCAGCGTGAACCTGACCGGCACGGTAAAGCTGTACAACCGTTTCACCTTCGGGAACGATCCCGCCAGACTTCGCGATTCGTTCTTCGCCGAACTGCAGTACCGGCCGCGTCCGGGGATGGAAGTGTTCTTGTCGTATGGACCCTGGTGGATCGGGGACAATCCGAATCCGGTGGATGATGGGGATCTCGCCGGGGGCGCGCAGAACAAGGATATCGTGAAGTTCACGCTGAAGGGGTACTTCTAATGGCGCGAATCATCCGGCAGGGGTCCGTTCCCGCGCTTCTCTGCGCCCTGGTGCTTGTGGGCGCATCTTCTTCCGTCCGCGCGGGTGTGGTGGGGACTCCCGGTGGGGTCCGGTTTACGCACGCAGCTCCCGGGGCGGGTGGGGTGTTTCTTGCGGGTTCGTTCAACGACTGGAGCACCACCGCTACCGCGATGTCGGATGAAGGCGGAGTCTGGTCGGTGGTGGTTCACCTCGAGGCGGGCACGCACGAGTACAAGTTCGTGGTGGATGGAGAGTGGTTCGCGGATCCCGAACATCCCGGGACTGCGGGCGAATACGGGAACTCGGTCGTGCAGGTGGGGACCGACGGGCGAGTCGGGACCGGCGCGGCTGCTGTCGGCGGGGGGGGCGCGGCTCCGCGCGCGATGCTTTCGCCGAAGGTTGCGCTGGGCGGGCGGATTGCGTCCCTCTACGAGTCCCGCTCCAATCCCGACAACGGCGGACGGTACGAACTGCGTCGGCCGGGGATGGACGCCGATCTTCTCTTCACGATCGCCATGAACGATGTGATGGAGGCGCGGATCCTCACCAACATCCACAATGAAGCGGAGAATGTGGAGGCATGGCGGACGCGGATGCACTTCGATCGCGGAAGCCTGACCTTCGATACGGGACGGCTCTCGGGAGTCGCGTGGGACAACGACCGCGTGGCGGCGTGGGAGAGTGCGCTCCCGATGGTGGGGCGCGTCGGGATCTACGACCACGATTTCGGATATGGAATGCAGGGTGCGCTCCTTGGGCTTCGTCGGGGAGATGCGCGAGTCCGAATCCTGTACGCGGACAACTTCTCAGATGGCGGATACTCGGGCCCGGCACCGGGAGATCTCTTCGAAAACCCGGAGAACTACGCGGTGCTTTCGGCAGGCGGGTGGCGATTCCCGGCCCCGGAGGTGGCGTCTTACGGCACCGCGATCACCAGCGGCGATGAAGATGTCCTGGCGTTGCGTGCCGACACCCGGTGGAGAGGCATGGTGGTGGGCCTCTCCGGGCGGATGGATCGCGGATACAACCCAGGTGCACTGTCGCTGGTGGACCGCGTGGAGCGGGATCCCGTGGGCTTCGGACCTCCCGTATGGAACGCGCGCCTCCGGACATGGGGTACCGCGCTGGAGGACTGGCGCGCGGGCGGGCTGGACCTCTTCCGGGAGCGGGCATGGGGCGCATTGTCAGTGAGGGCCGAAGCGCAATGGGGTGTGGCGCGGGTGCGATCACTGGGCATGGGCGAGGAGTCGGCCATCACGCTGACGACACGGGTGGAAGACGAAGACTCCCTGGCAGTCATCACGACCGTCTCCGTCAACGAAGACCCGGCGGAGGAAGTGGTTCACGATATTGACCGAAGCCGTCGGTGGTTCCTCGGACTGGGCAATCCGTCTTCGGCGGCCGGTTTCGGGTGGGAGGCTTCGGTGCGCGGCGAGGACCACTCGTTCACTCATCTGACCACGGGCGTTCCGGGGACCGTGACGAATCGGTCTCGTGTGTGGCGGCTGGATCTGGACAGGGAGTCCGCAAAGGCCGGGTGGCGAACCGCCGCTTCGCTCGAGTTCGAGTACCACGACTTCTCCTACAGCGCGCGGAGTCCCTGGACCCACCAGTTCTGGTTTTCGGAGAGGAACTTCTGGCTGGAGCACGGGGAGCATGAAGTCACGCCGTCGCGCCTCGTGCTTCTGGGCGGAAACGACGCCGTATTCTATCGGCCGAAACTCGCGTTTGATGTGGTGCCGTCGCACCGCGTGCGGTTTGAGTACGAAGGAACGATCGCCAGTCACGGCCTGAACCGCGAACCAAAGTTCGTGGAGACTCTGCTCAGGCTGGAGTGGCCGTTCGCGGATCGATGGAGGTTCCTGACGGACGCGCGGTTCGTTCGATATCTGGCGCCGGACCTGGGACTGGACGGCTCGTGGGGCTCCGGCTTCTGGGAAGTCGCGTACCAGGTGTCGCCGCGAGCGGAACTGGCGCTTTCGTTCGGGGTGGATCCACAGGTGATCGATCCGGTGACAAACGAGTACGATTCCATCGGTCGCGACCGGTATCTCTTCGAGCGCGGTGCGACCGGATCCACAGCGCGGGACGCGTATCTGTCGCTCGGGGAAGTGATCCCGGCGGCGGAGAGCGCACTGGAACGCGCCCGGGTCATTCAGCTTGAAGCGGTGGTGGAGTTCTAGGATGGATGCTCGCGGCAAGTGCGGGGTCACGGCCCTTCTCCTCGCAACACTGATTGCGGGAGCGGGGTGCGGTTCGCTCTCGTTTATCAAGCGACGCCTGCCGCCCCCGGCTCCGGTGGCAAGCGGAGTGCTGTTTCACTTTGAGGCGCCGTCCGCGAGAGTCGTGCAACTTGCCGGGAGCTGGCCGGAGAACAACTGGCTGAGCGGACAGGGAGAGACGGCCACCTGGGACATCGGGATGATGCAGGATCCGGATGGGGACGGAGTCTGGGAGGTCGTCGTGGACCTGTCTCCCGGTCGCTATCAGTACAAGTTCCGGATTGATGAGACGAACTGGAAGGAAGATCCGAACAACCCGCAGAAAGTGGACGACGGATTCGGGGGGTTCAACTCCCTGGTGATCGTGGACTAGGAGAGAGATATGGCGCAGGTGCGGAGATTCGGAACACGAGGGGCGCTCTGCCTGGGCGCGAGCCTGACGATTGCGGCGACTCTCTCCTGCGACGGGAACCCGGACGACATGATACTCGAGCCCACCGGGGGCCTTGCGCAGGGGATCATCTCCGGTGTCCTGGACTACGGCGAAGGATTCACCGCGCCCTATCCGGAGACTTTCCTCTTCACGATCCCCTCGTATTCAGCAGGCTGTGCGTCGGCCTACAGTTCCATGATGGTGCTCGGAGAGATGAACGCCTGGGACACGGAACTCTGGGGGACCGGACCGGGAATGACTCGTGCCGCGAGTTGCTTCTGGTTATGGGATGTGGAGTTGGCTCCCCAGGACGACGCGGATGGCAATGGTCTTGTGGAGTGGAAGTTTACCACCGACGGCAGTTGGGAGAACTCGTACGCGGCGTGCGACGGTTGTGCGCTTGATGCCGTGCTTCGCTCCGGAGAGGCGGACGACACGAACGGGGACAATCTCGGCGTGGAGATTTCCGAGAGCGGTCGGTACTTTGTCTTGCTCAATGAGAACACGACGCCAGTGAGTTGGGCGGTTCCCGCGGCGGTTGGCGAGGCGAACGCGCACCTGGCGGCTGTGGATGAAACCACCGGAGAGTTCTCGTTCGAAGGTCTGGAAGACGGGAAGTATGCGCTTGCGATCGTCGTGGAGGAATCGTCGGGGCTTCCGGTGCGGGTCGTTCGGGATGTGAGCGTCTCGGGAGACGCAGGGACGGATCTGGGCATCGTACCGGTTGTGCTGAGCGGGGGGATCACCGGCAGCGTGGAGTTTGCGGATGCCCCTGACCCACGCCCGGAGGTGGTGTTGACGCTCTCGGCCGCCGGGGCGGAGGTGGCGGTGGTTACGCTGGCGGCCGGAAGCGCGGAATCCGGCTTTGACTTCACCGGACTCAACAGCGGCAGTTTTGACCTGCGCGTCCATGCCGTGGCGTACATTGACACGCTTCTCACGGTGGAGTTTGTAGACGGAGAGGAAACGGATCTTGGAACGCTGGTGCTCCAGGCGGGGGCGTCGGTTTCCGGGACGATGGCATTTGGGGACGGTCCTCCGGATGCGCCTCCCGTTTCGATTGAAGCGTGGGGGCAGGGTGCAGACCCGGTGCGCTGGTCGAACGCCGTTTCGGACACGACAAACGACTCGTTCCTTGTGGCAGGACTCCCGACGGAGACGCTGGATCTGTCGTTCCGTGCCACGGGCTATCTGGACACTACCTTCGCGGTGTCCGTCACTGCGCCGGAGCTGATGGACATCGGAACCGTCACATTGAGTCCCGGGTGTCGGAGTGTCGCGGAGACGATCCACATCCTCGGGACATTCAACAACTGGGACGAATCGCTCTGGCTCTCCGACGACGGCATGATCCAGACGGACAACTGTGGCTGGGTGGATACTGTGGCGGTCTTCCCTGCGCACATTTCGGACCTCCCGGTTTCGTGGCCGGAGTTCAAGTTTTCGACGGACGGAGACTGGGGCGAGACGCCGGATTACGGGTTCTGTTCGGGGAGCAACTACCACTTCACGAACACCGAAACCACGGGCCCGGTGTGTCTGGATTCGGCAGGAGGGAACCTCCCGATGTATGGCGCATACAGCCCCGGACTTTACGAAGTCACGCTGGACGAGGATTCGCTCGCATTCCGCAGCGTGCTGGTGGAAGCGTTCGCATCGGGCATCATCGGAGCGGTCACATTTGAAGGGATTCCGACTCCGCCTTACCCGCCGGCCACGGTGGAGGTCGCCGCCGCGGCCACCTCCTTTACGCTGGCGTCCGGAGAGACGGGAGCTCAGAACGGGGTCTTCTCCATCGATGGCCTGGATGAGGGAATCTACGATGTGCGCATCGCCGCCACGGGATTCCTGGAGGCCACCGTGGAGGGCGTGGTGGTGGGTGCGGGCGAGACGGTGGATGCCGGGAGCGTGGCGTTGAGCGAAGGGTGCGTTTCCGCGTTCACAGCCATTCAGGTCATGGGCGACTTCAACGGGTGGAGCGAGGGAACTCCCTCCATGACGATGACCTCCCCATGCGTCTGGGCGGACACGCTCTCTGTCTCCGCCGGGTGCCACTACATGAAGTTCCGGACAGCCGATGCATGGGGAAATGACTACGGCGGTTGCGTCCCGCAGGATGACGGGTGCGGGGTCGGGCTTGTCGGGAGTGTCTGTCTGGAAGCGGACCCGCCGGCCATCGGACAGGTGGACTTCACCACCTCGGGGACCGGCAGCTATGAGTTCCTTCTGGATGAGCGAACGATGACCTACACGATTACGAAACTGCCGTAAGCGTGTCGGTGGCGGCATTCACATGGCGGCACGGCGTGCTGGTGCTCCTGTGCTTCGGGACACTGGCGGGCGTGCTGAGCGTGGATCCCATCCCGCAGGATCCCGGCTATCATGCTTTTGCCGACGCGCGGTCGTGGTGCGGCATTCCGAACTTCTGCGATGTCGTCTCAAATCTGCCGTTTCTCCTTGTCGGGCTTTTGGGGTCTCGCTTCTGTCGTCGGATGAACCCGAGGGCTTCGCGCCCGGCATGGATCGTTCTCTTTGCGGGAGTGGCGACGGTCAGCGTCGGTTCAGCCTTTTACCACTGGAACCCCACGAGCGAAACACTGGTCTGGGACCGCCTGCCGATGACTGTCGCGTTCATGGGGTTGTTTGTCGCACTCTTGACGGAGTATGCAGGCTGGCGGGCGGCGGCCCTTCTGGTTCCCGCCGTCGTGCTGGGCGTGGCGTCGGTGGGGTACTGGCACATGACCGACGACCTTCGTCCCTATTGCTGGGTGCAACTGGCACCGCTCATGACGATTCCGGCCGTCATGCTGCTCTTCCGGAAAGATGCGCCGCACCAGTGGCTTCTTCTCCTGGCGCTGGGGTTCTATGCATCCGCAAAGGCGATGGAGGTGTACGACGAAGAGGTGTTCCGCATCTCGCAGAACTTCATCAGCGGGCACACGGCGAAGCACCTGCTGGCGGCGGCCGCCTGCTACAGCGTCCTGTCCATGTTGCGAAAGCAAGGCACCCCCGACCCGGGTAGAGTGCGCGACTGAACCGCGGCGGCACCGGACTCCTGTCGCTCTTTGTGGCTGCCGGGAGAGCGAGGTCAGCGCTTTGCCGATCCTTGCGGATTCATGCGGATCTCGCGAGCGTGTACAGGCACTCTCGTAGACGCACACCTATTGTGGTTGAACTGGACCGCGCCATTGCCGATGCTGGTATGCAGTATCGACCGTGACGAGACAGGAGCGTCAATCCGGCCTCGTCGTTGCGCGTTCTTTGACTCGCCAAGCCTCGGAGTTCCGCATCATGAAAAAGACCCTGACCGTGTTGACCGTCTGCGCCCTCGCCTCCGTGTTCGTCGCGTCCGCCTCGGCAGGTCCATGGTATGCGCGTGGAGATTATTATTGCGCGCCCGGGTGCTGGGGTGCGGATGGCGGCAACGAACTCTTCGACGACGGCCTTCACGGGGACGGCGCCGCGGGGGACGGCGTCTACGGGTGCGACACATCTCCCGACCAGAATCCCGGCCGCTATGATTTCAAGATCGCGCTGGGCGACTGGTCGTCGTCCTTCCCGGGAAGCAACCAGTGGGTCCATGTCTCCGGGGCGGCAGACATCATCCACTTCTCGCTGGACACCAATTCCCATGGCGACGGATGGATTCCGGATCAGAACATCGTGTGGAACTCCCACTTCGCCCCCGCGGGAACTGCGTTCGAGGTCGTGGGTGGTCCGCCCGAGATCGGCGCTTGGGGATCCGGGCTGGCCGGTGTGCTGAACGGAGACATCTGGTCCGTGACGGTACCGATTGCGGCGACCGGGACGCATGAGAGCAAGTGGCGTGCGGTCGGAAGCTGGGATGTGCAGAACATTGGGGGGGACGGCGGCGCGTCCGCGGGAGGCAACCTGACCTTCGAGGTCACGACAGCCGGAACGCCTGTGCTCTTCGAGTTCAATCAGGCGACAGGGCGGAGCCGCGTCACAGTGGATCCTCCGGTCTCCGTTGACGATGCCTCCTGGGGCAGCGTGAAGGGAACCTACAAGTAGATTACGGAACTTGCTGTCGGGTGGGGGCCGCGTTCGCGACGGTCTCCGCCCGGTAGCTCGCCACTCAGTCTTTGACCCCGCCGAGCGTGAGTCCCCCCACAAGAAACCGGTTCAGTGCCAGGAACACCGCGACGGCCGGAATCGAAACCAGCACAGCACCGGCCGAGTAGTTCGCCCACTCCGTCTGAAAAGTCCCGGCCAGGCCCTCAAGTCCCAGTGGCAGCGTGTACCACTCCTTCGAGGAGAGGATGACGCGTGCGACCATGAACTCGCTCCAGGCGGCCATGAATGAGAAGAGTGCGGTGATTGCGAGCGCGGGGGCGGCTAGCGGAAGAAGCACGCGCAGAAACGCGCCGACGCGGGAAGCCCCGTCCACGAACGCGGCCTCCTCCAGGTCGATCGGGATCGAGTCGAAGTAGCCCTTCATGGTCCAGACGCAGAAGGGGAGCGCCGTGGCGGTGTACGCGACCGCGAGCCCCGGGAGCGAATCGGTGAGGCCGATTCGACGCATCAGCATGTAGAGCGGCAGGAGGAGCATGGTGGCCGGGAACATCTGCGTCACCAGGAAGGCCGACATGCCGATGCCTCGCCCGGGAAACCGGAACCGGCTGAATGCGTAGCCCGCGCTGGAGGCCAGCGACACCCCCAGCACGGTCACGAAGAATGCGACGACAAAGGAATTCCGGAACCAGAGCGGAAACGGTTTCTCGAAGAGGATGGCACGGTACGCGTCGAATGTGGCGTCTTCCGGGAAAGGCCGGAGTGAGGTGGAGTAGAGTCGATCTCCGGGCCGGAGCGAGGTGCCCACCACCTGCACCACAGGATAGATCGTGACGATCGTAATCATCGTCATGAGCGTGTACAGGACAACCCTCCGAAAGACCGTTCCCGTGCGGGATCTCACGATGCGCTCTCCGTGGCCTTCGTCTGCTTCGCGTAGATGAGCACGATGCCGAGCAGTATGAAGAAGATCACCACGCTGAAGGCCGCCGCATAGCCGTAGCGATAGTAGGTGAACGCGGCCTTGTAAACATGGGACACGAGAATGTGTGTCTTGTCGGCGGGTTCGCCGTGGTTGGTCACGAGCCAGATGACATTGAGGTTGTTGAAGGTCCAGATCGTGCCAAGAAGCACCGCCGGAATCAAAACGGGCCGCAGGAGTGGAAGTGTGATTCGGCGGAGTCGAGCGAATCGCCCCGCCCCGTCGATGTGAGCGGCTTCGTAGACATCCTTCGAAATCGACTGAAGCCCGCCCAGCGCGACGACCATCATGAAGGGAAAGCCGAGCCAGACATTTGTGGCGACCGCGGCCAGGAAGGCGGACTGCTCCGATGCGAACCACGGAACGGCGGAGAGATGCAGCACCCGCGTCAGGAGGAGGTTCACGAGGCCATAGTCGTAGTTGAACATTCCGCGCCATGTCAGTGCCGTGATGAACTGCGGCATTGCCCATGGAAGGATGAGGAGCGCGCGGAAGATCCCCCGTCCGCGCATCTCCCGGTTCAGAAGAAGCGCGAGACCGACACCGATGGTCACATGGAAGAAGAGGTTCACCACGGTCCACGCCAGGGTCTTTGCGAAGACGCGGTACATGTCCGACTCGGCGAGGATGGACCGGTAATGTTCGAGGCCGATAAACTCAGGATCGAAGAGGTGGTACAGGTTCATGTTCGTGGTGGAGAGCGCAAAGTTGTACAGGAACGGATAGACCACAACAGCGAACATCACAGCGAAGGACGGCGCGAGGAAGAGAAACGGAAGGCCGTGGCGACGAAGAGAGTTGGGCAGTCTCACGGAGTAACCCAAGGGGCAGCGGTCACCGATCCATCTCCGCGATCTTCTTCAGCGCGTCCTCCTGCATGGCCTGCGCGGCCTCTGCGGGTTCCAACTCGCGATTCATGACATTCTGGAAGCCGGGGCGCATGGCGTCCCAGACGGCGCGCATCCCGGGGACGACGGGCATGCGTCTTCCGGCAAGCGCCTGCTCCAGCGATGCGGACAGAATGGGGTCGTCGCGCAGCGTCGGATCCTGAAGCGCGGATGCGAGGCTCGGGAGGATTCCCAGCCGCTGCGTGCGGTCGCGCTGTGCCTTGTCGGAAACGAGGAAGCGAATGAGGTCCAGTGCCGCGCCACGCCTGGCTTCCGGACAGGATCGTGCAATGGAATACCCGCGATGCGAAATCATCGGTGCGGGAAGCAATCCGGTTTCGGAGACGCGAGGAAGCAACGCAAGCCGGATGCTCACCCCCGCGTCACGATAGCCGGACCATGCCCAGGGTCCGTTGATGATCATGGCGGCCCGGCCTTCCTTGAAGAGCATGTCGGCGAGTTCGTAGTCGCAGTCGGCCGGCAACACCTGATGCGTGTGACGCAGATCGCGAAGGAATGCCAGCGCGTCGGCCATGGCGGGGGAGTCCAGCGTGGGGTGAGCGTTGTCGTCCATGACCCACCCGCCGAATCCGGCGAGCCACGGCACCAGCCAGAACGGCTCCTTCGACTCAAAGACCAGACCGTATCGGTCCAGCGTGCCGTCTCCGTCGAAGTCTGTCGTGTGTTGCTTCGCCATGCGGATGAGCTCGTCCGTGTTCTTCGGCGGTGTCGGGACGAGATCCGTATTGCATACAAGCGTGAGGTGGTTGCCGAACTGGTCGGGGATGTCCCAGACATGACCGGCGAGCGTGTCGAGTGCCATCGGGGCGAACCGCGCCAGGAAGTCCTCGCCGAACAGGTCGTCCATGGGCAGGATGGAGCGTGCGGCGGAAAAGGGGCCCACCTGGTCGGAAGGGCCGTACACGATGTCTGGACCGCCCCCGCCGATGACCGCAGTCAGGAACTGGCTTCGGACATCCTCCACGCCGAAGTGCGTGACTTCCACCGCAATGCCCGGGTGTTCCGCCTCGAAGGTGGTGATCTGCGTGGCGAGGAGTTCTCGCTCCGGAGGGTCCATCATCTCCCAGAGCGTGAGCGTCGCGGAGTCATCGGGACGATCTCCGCGACCGCAGGAGGTGACGGAAAGCAGCGAGAGTGCGAACAAGACACACAAAACAAGAGGGTCGGGAAGAATTCGCAAGAAGACTCCACAGTTCACATAAAATGGACAAAGGCGTGCGCAACGAACTGACGAAAAACCGTCTGAGACGCGGATTATGGGCGGATCGCCCCGCACGGTCAATGTCGTCCGCTTTTCGAGGATCCACGAGTGGGCTCCGGTTTGTGAAGCACAGCGCTCTTCTGGTACGATGAGTGTCGACATCTTCGCGGATCTCCAGCCACTCCCTGGGGACCCACTCTTCGACCCGATGATTCCAAGGAGTCGAGACCCATGAATGCGTACCGCCATGCGCGGTTGGCCCTCTGGATTTCCGTCTTGTTTGTCTCGACCGCCCTGACTCTGGATGTCCGGGCTGCCGGTTTCGGCACCCCGGCCGTCGATGGTATGGTGGACGCGGTCTATGGTGGGCCCGAGGCGACCGACCCCGTGGACGCACCGCAGGGGAATGCCCCGATGGATCTGGGCGACCTCTTCGTGTGCAACGACAACGCGTATTGGTACTTTCTCTTCACCGTGCACGAGGACATCGCGTCCGCGAACTGGGGCAAGTACCTTCTCCTGATCGACACCACGAACGACTCCACGGGTGCCACATCAGACCCGTGGGGCCGTAGCGTTGTGGTGGACGATGCGCACCTTGTCGAGTATTCGGCCCGCACATGGCTGGACAACCCGCCTTACGGCGCAAGCGACACGCAATTCTGGGAGTGGACCGGCGCGGCGTGGAGTGGGGTCGGCGCGGTGGACGGTGCGGCGCTGTCCGCCGGGTCGCCTTCGGGGATCGAATGGAAGATCTCCCGATCAAGGCTGGGGGATCCCGCGGAGATCTGGGTGGAGGTGGCGTCTACCGGTGGCGGCATGACCGATCCCGCGCAGGATACGGCAAATGACCCGCCGGATGACTGGAACGCCGTCAACTGGGCGGACACTTCCTTCGTGATGTGTTCGACTCATGTTCCGCTGCAGACCGGCTCGGATACGATCCCGCCGACGGTACTTTCCGCCCGTGTTCCGGACGGCGCGCCGACTTCGCTCGTGGTCTCCTTCAGCGAAGCGCTGGATGCCGTGACGGCGGAAGATGCGGCGAACTACGCACTGAGTGGTGGCGTCACGGTATCCGGTGCGGCGCTCACCGGAGACTCCACCGGGGTCACGCTGGCACTGGACGCGGCGTTTGGCTTCGGGAGTTGCGAGAGCGTGACCGTTTCGGGCGTGAAGGATCTGGCGAACAACACGGTTGTGGAAGATGGCTCTGGTAATGTCGCGTCGTTCATGAGATTCCGGCTGCATGTGCGCGGCCATATGAGCCAGTACCTGGTGTCGTTCTCGAGCCCGCCGGACACCTTCGCGATCGAAGGGGGAGTGGCGCCTCTGTCGTGGAGTCCCACCTGCGACCACCTTCTTCTGGATGCGGACGGGGACAGTGTCTATACAGCGGATGTGGACTTTTCGATGGACTGCGTGACTCCGGTGGATTTGGAATACAAGTTCACGCACAACTGCGCTACCTGGGAGTCGATCGGAAACCACTTCTACACGATCGATCCGGCCACGGGGACCGACACACTGGACATCTGGTGGAACGACGAAGCCCCGGTGGACTTTACCGGAGTCGACATCGATGTGCTGTTCTTCGTCCAGTCGCCCAATGGAGATCCGCCGTTCGGGGCGGCAGACACGCTGGCGATCAACGGAAGCGCTCTGCCGCTGACATGGACTGTGCCGTCCACGACGCTCTTTGCGGATGACGGTGTCCTTCCCGACAGTGTCGCCGGGGACGGGGTGTTCTCGCGGCGACTCACATTTCCCGCCGGGACATTGAAGAGTGTCGAGTTCAAGTATCTGCTGGGTGGCGTCTACGAATGCGATCCGGGACCGAACAGAAATGTGTTTCTCGATGACTCCATATTCTCAACCGAGAACCCGATCATCCTGCCCGTTCACTACTTTGGAGACTGTACGGGCGTGACAGGCGCCGACATTCCCGCATCAGCGCGGGGTAACTTCCTGTCGAAGGGATGTCCGAATCCCTCGCGTGGATCGGTGCAGATCGATTATGGTGTGGCACGGGAAGGCGATGTTCGTCTGTCCGTGTTTGATGTACGCGGGCGTCGCGTGAGCGTGCTCGTGGATGGACAGAGGCCCCGGGGCGCGTCCCGGGTGATCTGGAACGGTACGGACGGGTTCGGACGCAGGCTTCCCGCCGGACTCTACTTCTACCGGATTGAGATGGACGGCTTCTGCGAAACGCGGAAGATCGTCCTCATCCCCTGAGGAGACCCACGATGACCCCAAGACGAAACACATCCCGCCTCTTTGGACTCCTGACGGCGTCGATCTGCGTCCTTGTGGCGCCCGCCGCAGACGCGTCCATGAACTACGACTATGTGATCGACTACAGCCAGAGCACGGTGACGATCACGGCTCTTGGATCAAGCTTCGAGGCGAACATGCAGGGGACCTTCGAGTTCAGCGTCGACCCGTCGCTGGTGGCCGGTGCAGTGGACACGATTCGCGCGCTGAACTCCGCCGTGGACGATATCAACATGGGACTGGCCTCGCTCAAGAATGTCACGATTGTGAGCCTTCTCGGTGACCCGGCCAATGGGCTGGTTGAAGACGCGGTGCCCAACGACGGATTTGTGGAACTGAACCAGTACCTGCCGATCATTGTGGACTATGTGTACGACCCACTCTTCGGAGCGTCCGTCGCGTACACGGATACCATGCTCACCTGCGTGGGCGTGGGGCCGGTGTGTACGGATTCGGCCGGCACCAGCGCGTCCAGCTTGAATACGAACACCTTCGACTTCACGCTTCACTCCAGCGAAACGATTCCGGCCGCGGACAGTCCCACCGGAACTGAGATTACGCTCACAATGGATGTCTTGGGACATGGAACGCCGAATGTGTCTTCCACCATGCCGACCGACGGGGCAGCCACCCGTTCGCTGTCGGTCTGGCCCAACCCGGCGGGCGGAGATGTGTCGATTCGCTTCGGCATGAACCGCACGGATGTCGAGGCGATCGATGTCGTGGATGTTCGCGGACGGCGCGTGGCGCTTCTGGGAACGGGTTCGTCGGCGGACGATTCGCATACGATCCAATGGAATGGCATCGGCCTCACCGGAGAGCGCGTCCTGTCCGGTGTGTACTTCGTGCGTGTGCGTGATGCGCAGGGCATCGTCGCACGCCGCGTGGTCATGCTTCGATAACGCCGAAGCAGTCTGAGTGTTGAGGGCCGGCAGGGGAGACCCGGCCGGCCCCTTCCGTTACCTGAGAAGCACCAACTTCTTCGTGGAGTGTCCGCCGGGTGCGGAGAGTTTTGCGAAGAAGACTCCCGCGGCCAGGTGGGACCCGGAAGCGTCCGTGCCGTCCCACACTACTGTATGGGCACCCGCATTCGCCGGGCCGTTGTGCAATACGCGGACGGACCGACCGCCGACATCGAAGACCTCCAGGCGGGCCACCTCCCCGGGACGGGTGTCTCCGGGCAGCGCGAAGGTGACACGCGTTGTGGGCGAGAACGGGTTGGGGACCACGGAAGAGATGATCGGTTGTGTGACCGCGGTCGGAAGTGCGGCAACGCCGACGGCGGGCGGTGTCGCATCGGGGACGCCGTCTCCATCGGCATCCACGGTGAACGAGATCCACCGGTCGATCGTCGGAAGCGTCGCCGTGGCGTTGTCGGGGGCGGAGTCGCCGCCAAGCTCGCCGGAGGGATCCGGGTCCCAGCAGATGGACGCGACCATTGCAAGTCCGGCCCCGGGCGGTACGGCACCGACTCCCATTCCGTAGAGCACATCCCACGGGATCGCGAGCTCGCTTCCTCCCTGATCGCCGTGGGAGTGCATGGAGTCGAACGCGGTCATGACGGAGGACGACAGATCCGTGGTCGTGGTGTCGGTGTCGATTCGCCAGAAGTTGTCGCCGTCGTACGCACTCTGATGCTGATAGCATCCGTACTGGAAGTCGGCCCGGAAGCCGCCCGTGAAAACGGTGCCGCGTTCCCAGGTGTTGATGGCGGACAGGTCGGCGGAACCGTTGGGTCCACCGGGGTCCGCGTCCAGGTACAGAAGCCACGAGTTGCCGGACACCTTCCCGAGCACGCCGAGATACACGAAGGCCGAATCCCAGGTGACATGGAGTGCGTTGATGTCGTTCGTGTCTCCGGGGGCGGGCGTTGTCCAGCCGGAATCCCAGAAGTCGTCGACGACCAAGGTGGAGGGCGTCCACTCCGCCGCATCGAACTCCCCGTCGATGGTGATGAGGGTGGGGGGTTGGATCGCGACGGGGACATCGCCCGTATGGTCGAGCGGGTCGTTTCCGATTCCGGAACCGTCAAAGACCGTGGCGGCGGCCATCAGGAGTTCCGCGGAACCGCCCAGTGCTTCCAGCGCGGCGGCGGTGGTGGTGTCAAGCGTGATGTCGATCCGGTCGGAGTCCGCAGTATTCAGGACGACGCACCCGGGTGAGAGTGCCACCTCCGCGACGCCGTCGTTGTCTGCGTCGATGCCGAATCCGGTCACAGAGACCGTGGCATGGGCGACTGTCTCATCAAATGAGATCGTCAACTTGTCCGGGTTCGGGTAGTAGGACGCAGAGATGGCGGCGGGCGGGAAGGTGTCCGTGAGTCCGGCGGCGAGCGCGTCCAGTTCCGCCAGCGCTCCGGAAGAGTCGGGCGTGGTGGTCTCTCCCGCAAAGAGGTAGATGCGGAACTTGCGGGGTCCCCGCAGTTCATCACCCTCCAGGAGCGTGGAGCTGAACTGGAAGTTGTGCGTGGCCCCCGCGGACCCCACGACGACGGCACCGGTCGCCCCGGTGTTCGGGTTGCGATGACCGAACCACGACCCGGACGGCGCGGGAGACCAGATCCTCTCGGTGCGAGCGTTCCACGCGAGGTCCACCAGGTCGGGGCTGAACGCGTTCTTCACATAGACATTGTCCGAGGCGGCCAGGTAGGCGATATCAAGATACTTGTCGCCGAGAGTGAGGGAGACGGTCTTCGTTACGCTGGGGTGCGCCAACTCAAGGGACACGGTGGAACCGGCCCCTTGCACAATCTGAAACGCGTAGGGTTCATGCTCACGGTCAACTCCAGATACGGAGACATCGGAGAGGCACGCGATGTGGTTCCCCTCATTGTAGTCGCCCTCGGTGCTTGACCAGTAGACATTGCAGTTCCCCGCGACGGAGTACTCGTAGTCGGCGAGGGTCGGACCCTTCGCGAAGATCCAGGCGGCGCGTCCACCCGCCGGTTCAAAGACAGCCATGACGCGGTCGTTGTAGATGACGGCCTCCGTCTGGCCATCCATGTCGATGTCCTCCAGGTAAGCCCCGGTGGTGGTGGCGTAGAGGCCATCGGCCCAGCGTGCCGCTTCGGCATAGGCGTTCGCGTTGTGAATGTGGTTGGAGTAGCGATAGATCCATCCGGATATCTGGCCGTCGTCGTGCCAGCCCGTCTCGTGGAGATTGGTCATCATGACATACCATGCGGACTCGGAGAGGCTGTTCTGCGGGACGCCCATGATCTTGGTATAGGTGTTGTTCCAGATGGTCCCGTAGTCCCAGACCGGGGAGTGCTGATCCCACTGGTGCTGTGGGTCCGCGTAGGCGGCCCAGTCCGTGTACCATGAGTTGCACGCGCCGCCGTATCCACCGAATCCTCCCAGAAGCCCGTAGGTTCCATTCTGAATGATGGGCCCGGACACGCCGGAGATGAAGGCGGGCTCGTGGATGGCATCGGAGATCTTCCAGGCGGACACGGTCCCGCTGTTGAGCGAACACTGTCTCAAGACCTGTATGTAGTTGTTGAGCGCATCCATGTTCGACGCACCCTGGCTCACCTCGGCGACCATTTCCCAGTCATTGCCGTAGACGAGAAGTTCATCGGAGGACAGCGTGATGATTGTGTTCCATGCCGTGCCCCAGTCCCAGTTCAGGTCGCCGACGAAGGTGTTGTCGATCGGAATGACCTTGAGGCCGTTCGGAAGCACGAGGATGTGTCGATCGTTCAGCGCATCGTCGTAGTAGGCGCCGTGGATGTAGTCATCGAGGATGACGGCCTCTACTCCGTGCGGGAGCCAGTTGTCGGAGATGGTGGCGTCGACGACTCCGCAGGATGCGTCGGTACCGTTGCCGTCGGTGTCCGGGCTTTCTACCCAGACGCGTTCGGGAACCCACGCGACGGTGCTGTTCGTTCCGTATCTCCAGTCGGTCATGTTCTTCTCGACATGGACGGACCAGTCGTTCATCTCGTCTCGCACGAAGGGCATCATGTGCTGCGCATAGGCGGAGGTCACCATGTCGGCCCATCCAGCGGCAACACCGGCGACCAGCGAATCGTTGAACGCCGGGTTGTGCCACTCGGCGGAGGCCTGAAGCGTGGAGGCCAGATGGAAACACCCCGGGATCGAGTAGAAGCTGTGCGCCTCCAGGACTTCGTCAAACCCGTCGTCGGGATTGTTGACATCACCCGGAGAGGTGGAGGCTTCGCCGCGCTCCCCCAGAAACACACTGGACCAGGTAAGACCCTGATTCCCGTGCTGAACGAAGGAGACATTCTTCGCGCCAACGCGGGAGTTCGCAGCAGTGACGATCGTGTCCTGCAGTCGCCCGTCGGAGAGCGTCACTGCGGCAATCCGGAACGAGTCGGCGGCAGGAAGAAAAGACGGGGCGGCGACCGACGCTTCCACCATGTCCGCATCGGGCGTGATGGCGGCAAGTGCGGGAAGAGACGATGCGCGCAGTTCACCCGCAACGGAGGAACGGACGCGAGCATCACCCGGCCCTCCGGATACACGGAGCGCGAAGTCCCACGCGAAGGGTGCGCGTGCATCGTCGGTGCCCGGGAGTTCGTGGGAGCCTCCGGCCCGGCAGTCCACGAGGAAGACGACATCGGCGCTCGGTTCATGCAGGAGATTCATGACGCCCGCTCGAAAGATGAGCTGGTTTCCGACACGCACAAAGCGGAGCGACATGAGGTCGCCCGCGGATCCCGGGAAGGCGGTGTCGTATACCGGGTCCAGCGCACGAATGGGGTGCGAGTCCCAGGCGTCCGCGTCGCCGAGCGCGTGCGGGGAGAGCGCGGCGCCGGGCGCTGTCGGGACAAGTGCGAACAGAGCGAGAACTGCGGCCGCAGATCGGAAGCGCATGGGGCGGGTCTCCTCAGTGTGGATGTCCATTCTCAGTCGATGGGGGCCGCGCGAAGGGCACCGTTCCACCCCGGATCATCAGTGCGTCACCTCCCAGTATATCAATGCACTTGCGGACGATTCAAGGCGACGCGGGAGTCCGGAGGATCACAGCGGAGACCGCGTCCAGCGGGAGGGCAAGCGTGCCATCGGAGGCCACGGCATCGGCTCCCCCTTCCAGCGCGCTCCGAAAGGCGGCATCCGGCTCGCAGGGAAGACCGTGGAGGGGAACGGAGGCGCTGGCCGCACGGTCGGACGCATTCATGGCGATGATGAACAACTCGCTCTCGTCGAACCTGGCGAAGGCGTGGACGCCGCCCTCGGCGAAGAGAGTCTTGTATTCGCCGGAGGTGAAGGCCGCATGTGTCCGTCGAAGTCGGATCAGTTCACGGTATCGGTCGTGGACGGCGACGCGTTCCGGTTCGTCGCGCCAGGTCCAGCGGAACGGGCGGCGACAGTCCGGGTCGGCGCCTCCGGTCATAGCGATTTCGTCTCCGTAGTAGATGTGCGGCGACCCGACATAGGTCATCTGGAAGAGCGCTGTCAGAAGAAGTCGGCGGATGTCACCGCCGATCGCCGTGAGATGCCGGGGCGTGTCGTGGCTGTCCACGAGGTTCATCATCACCCGCACCGCTTGCTCCGGGTACGCCATGCGTCCGGATGCAAGGTCCGCGTCAAACCGCTTCGCGTCGATCTCTCCCTTGCCGAGGAACCCGACGGCCGGATCCTTGAAGTACCGGTAGTTCATGGTGGCATCGAAGCACTCCGGCGAAACCCAGTCCCCTGCATCTCCCCAGATCTCGCCGACGAGATACGCATCCGGCTTGATGCGCTTGACCTCCGCGCGGAAGAGTTTCCAGATCCAGAAGGGAACCTCGTTCGGAACATCAAGGCGGAAGCCGTCCACATCCAGATCGGTCAGCCAGTAACGCGCGGACTCCAGAACATTGTCGATGACCGGTTGGTTGACCTCTGCATCGGCGATGTCCCCAATGTTGTTCTCGGCGGCATTCGGGCGCGAGAGATCGAAGTTGAGTTCCGGGAGCGACCCGAACCCCCACCAGCAGGCGTAGTACGCGTCCATTCGTTCGCCCTCGGGAATCCGATCGGGGAGCGGCCAGCGCTTCCATTCGTACCAGTCCCAGTATGCGGACTCGGGCCCCTTCTCCATGGTGTCGCGGAAGGCATAGTGGCAATCGCCCGTGTGGTTGATGACCCAGTCCGCCACAATCCGAATGCCGCGCGCGTGCGCTTCGTCCACGAAGGCGCGGAAGGTGGCTTCGTCGCCGAAGTGCGGGTCCACGCCCCGGTAGTCGCAGGCGTCGTACTTGTGGTTGGACTCTGCCGGAAAGAGCGGGTTGAAGTAGATCACCGAGATCCCGAGATCCTCCAGATAGTCCAGATTCTGCCGAACCCCTTCGATGTCGCCGCCGTAGAAGGAGAAGTAGTCGGGCCGTCCGTCTGTCCGGTAGGGGCTCTTTGCGAGTCCGGCGGTGTCGTACCAGTCCTCGGTAGCGTGGTAGTAGACTTCGTTCGTGCTTCCGCTTCGCGGGAGCGTTGTCTTTCCGTCGTACCAGGGTTCCTGGAAGTCGGGATCGTTGGACGGGTCTCCGTTTGCGAATCGTTCGGGGAAGATCTGGTAGATCACGCCGTCCCGGATCCAGTCGGGCGTGTCGAAGAGCGTGATGGTGTCCGCGGAGAAGGTGAATCCCGGTCCGCGCTCCGCTTCCGGGGCGAAGCCGCCCGGAGTCAGCGCGACGTGTGCGTCGCCGTCCCGGTAGACGAAGTGATACTCGAAAGCGTCGGCGCCCTCCGGAATGACCAGGTCTCCGCGAAAGAACTCATGCGTGGCGTCGCGCCCGGCGTTTGCCATCGGCGTTCGCGTCTCGACTCCCGCCGGGAATGCCACAAGGTCGATTCCCTCCACATCCCCGGCGAAGGCGCGGGCGGTGATGACGGCGGTTTCCTCCGAGGCGCGGTTCACCTCGCGGAGTGTCTGGCGATGGACAATGCCCTCGGTCAGGATCAACCCGTCCCCGCGCCGGAGAGTGACCTCTTCGTGCCGCGCATCCACCTCGATGATCGAGTTCTGTCCTCCGAAGCCGTCGTCGCTGAACGCGTCGGCCGATTCATCGGTGATCCAGTTTCCATCGACGACGAACTTGTACTGATGGCGGCCCGGCGGGAGGAGGAGCGTGGTTGTCCAGAGGCCGTCTCCGTCGTCGTCCGACATGGGGGTCTTGCCGACAGCCCAGTCGTTGAATGTTCCGGCCAGGTACATCTCGCCGGGTGCGGAGGGAGGCTCGCACGAAAAGAGCACCCGTCGCGGCCCCATCCCCGCAGGCCGGGCAGCCGCTTCGCCCACATGCACGACGGAGTTCGTCCCGCCCAACCCGTCGTCGGTAAACGACTCGGCGGCGGTATCGGTGATCCAGTTCCCGTCGACGACGAACTTGTACCGGTGCTCTCCGGGAGGGAGGGGAAGCGTGGCGGTGTAGACGCCGTCGCCGTCGTCGTCGGCCATCTCCGTCGCGGAAGCGTTCCAGTCGTTGAAGGAACCGGCCAGCATTACATGCTCCACTCCGGAGATGAGAGGCTGGTAGCGGAATGAGGTGTTGATGGCGTCCCCGTCGGGTGCGGAACCGGCGCTCGTCGCGTTCACGAACGCACCCTGCGCATCGGACTCCCCGACCACCACCACGGAACTTCTTCCCCCGAACGCGTTCCGCACGGATTCGGCCGCGTCGGAATCCTCCAGCCACTCTCCATCCACCACGAATAGGTACTCGTACCGACCGGGCGGAAGGTCTGCGGTTGCTTCCCACTGCCCGTCGCCATCCTCATCGGCCATCGGGAGGCCCGACGGGTTCCAGTGGTTGAAATCGCCCGCCACGAACATGCTTTGCACGGATGCGTCCGGGCGGAATCGAAATCCCACGGGCTCGGCGGTCGCGGCTTCCCCGAGGGCGCCAGTGAGGACAAGGGGGATGGCAAGCACCGGAAGGAGACGGAGAACGCGATCACGCATGGTCGGTCACCTCGGGATCAGGGTCGCGGGAGGGCACCGCGGGTGCGGGGACTCCCGAGGGCGGATGATAGCGCATGGGAGGGGAAAGCGCCCCGCGGGGATCCGGTTTGATACCGGCCCGGCGGGGCGCGTCTTGCGGGGAGGAATCAGTCGAGAACGACGACCTTCCCGGCCGCGCGGGTCTCCCCGTCATCCCATCGCACGAAGTAGACACCGGCGGACACGGGTTGCCGGGCTGGAGCGAAGCCCGCCCTATTTCAGCAGCACCATCTTCCGAGAATCCTCCACGCCCTCCGCCTGAAGTCTTGCGAAGTAGACGCCCGCAGCGAGCTTTCGGCCGTCAGAGTCCCGTCCGTTCCAGAGGATTTCGAACTCACCCGGGGGCAGGGTCTTCTGCACGAGCGTGCGAACGCGTCGGCCGGTGATGTCATACACCGCGAGTGAGGCAGCCACCTCCCGGGACCCTGCGATCTCGAAGCGAATCGTGGTCGCCGGCCGGAACGGGTTCGGCGTGTTGTCGGTGATGCGCGTTCCGTGAATGCTGTGGTGGTTCGGCAGAGCGACGGGGTCGTTGACACCGGTCTGGTTGACGATGTCCTCCGCATAGCGCGGCGTCAGCCGATGGCCGGAAAGATACGGCATGCTGGTGTCTTCCTGCCAGAGAATCCCCGTAATGGAGAAGGGTTCCACGGGCGCACCCAGTTCATCCCAGGAGGTGTCCCCGTCGATGAAGAGGTCGCACGGGCCGGATCCGTCGTCCACGGTCACGACGGTGCTGGTGTCCGCGGCGGGCCAGCTGCCGGAGACGGTGGAGACATTGCGGAGAACGGCGAGTTGCCCTTCGTAGAGTTCGCCGCCCGCAGCGAGGCTTGCCGTGGAGAGTTCCACCGGAGTGGGGGAGGTTGCGCCGGAGTTTTGGATCTGGACGGACGAGGGGATGATGACGGTCTGCCCCTGGTAGGTGTTCACGAATCCGGAGACGAGGACATTGTCTCCGAGAGCGACCGGCGTTGTCTGTGCGCCGACCTCCCAGACCTGAACGCCCCCGGTATCGTCCTGGAGGTAGAAGAGATTGTCCGTTGTGTCGAGCGTGTCTGTATCCACGGTGACGATTCCCTGCACCATCACATTCTGGAACCACATGACGGGAAGCCCGTTTGCGTCGTCCTCGTTGACCTGCGCCAACGGCGTGGTGAACGAAGATGTGGACGACACCCAGATGGGGCTGGTCCACGCGCGATCGCCGTCCGCCTGGGAGACGCGCACGACATAGGAGAACTCACCGGGGCCGGGTGTGTCGTAAGTGTTCCATGTGTACGACGGCGAGCCGCCGGTACCCGTGGACTTCACAAGAATCCCGTTCCGGAAGAGGTTGATGCTGCTGACGGGGTTGGTGGCCGAAACCACGACCTCCACCTGAAGACTGTCCGCGGCGGACCCGTATTCCGACCCCATCCAGTTTCCGTCCATGCGGAACTCCACCGAGATGCGGTCGGTCACCGGATCCACTTCCATGGCGTAGGTGCGTCGGTTCGCCAGCGCCTGGAGGATGTCCGCCTTCGTGAGTGCCGGCGCCCAGATTCCCGTGAGCGGTATGTTGCCGACATTGTTGACCTGATCACCCCACTCGCCCTGGTGATTGTCCTGATTTCCGAGTGCGCCGACATGCCAGCCTTTGGACAGGCAGTCGAAGTACTCCGGCTCGTAGGCGGAACTGCGTTTCCCGTTCAGCACCTCAATGAACTGAACGCCCATGTCTCCGGTCGTGCTGTAGGTGAAGTCCTGGAACCGTGCCCAGATCCCGGCGCCACCGGTGCTGTACGGGTGATTGAATGTCCCTACAAGCGGCGCCCCCGAGGTGGCGTCGGTGCGGGTGGCTATCCAGGAGTAGGTGCCGAGCAGGTTGTACCGATAGTCCGTGCCGTTATCGTACTGCGGGATGAGAGAGATGGAGTCGTAGATGTTCATGTGCCCGAAGGCCCCGGACGCGCTCGTTGAAAGGCTGCCGTGCTCCTGCGCGGCGATCGCGACGAAGACTCCGTTTTGCGTGTAGGTGGTGGCGTCGGTTCGGAGCGTGTTGTATTCGTAGGTGGACATGTAGTGCGTGTGATCCGTCAGCGCCAGCACATCGATTCCCGCCGTGTCGCGAGCGTACTGGAACGCCTCCGCAGGCGTCCCGGACCCGGCCGCGTCGTCGGAGAGGCTGCAGTGGCTGTGGAAGTTCCCATAGTACAGCGTGTACTGGGCGTTGGCCTGGGCGGCAGCAGCAAGAAGAGCCGCGATGAGCAACGGGCGCACAACTCGGGAAGTCATCAGGGAGTTCTCCTTCCGCCGCCTCGTGGCGTGATGCGGATCCGGGGTGCTGGGGGAGATGATCTGCGAACAGTATAGCAGGGTTGGCGGCCAGGCGAAACCGGCGCACACCCGCGCAGGAGGGCCGGACACCGCAAGGCATCCGGCCCCGTGTCACTCTTGCGCGAAAGAGGCTACTTCTTTTCCTCGTCCACGACTTCGTAGTCCGCGTCGATCGGTTCGCCGTCTGCGGACGCGGGTTCTTCCGCCTGCGGCCCACCCTCCGCCTGCTCCGCCCCGGCGGCATCCGAGGCCTGTGCATACAGCTTGCCGGCTTCCTCGTGCCATGCCTTCTGCAGCGTTTCGGTCGCGTCCTTCATCGCGGTCGTGTCCTCGGTGGTGAGCGCCTGCTTCACCGCCTCGGTGGCATCCGTGATGCGCTTCTTCGCTGCGTCGTCCATCTTGTCCGCCAGTTCGGCCATCTGCTTCTCCGTCTGGTAGACGGCCTGATCCGCCGCATTGCGAACATCCACCTTCTCGCGCGTCTCGCTGTCCTCCGAGGCGTGCGTTTCCGCGTCCTGGACCATCTTGTCGATCTCGGATTCGGAGAGCCCGCTCGACGCCTCGATCTTGATCGACTGCTCCTTGCTGGTGGCCTTGTCCACCGCGGAGACTTCCATGATGCCGTTCGCGTCGATGTTGAAGGTCACTTCGATCTGCGGCACACCGCGCGGTGCGGGCGGGATGCCGGCGAGCTTGAACTTGCCGATCGTCCGGTTGTGCACGGCCATCTCGCGCTCGCCCTGGAGCACATGAATCTCCACTTCCGGCTGACTGTCGGATGCCGTGGAGAAGACCTGGCTCTTGCGTGTCGGGATGGTCGTGTTGCGGTCGATGAGTTTCGTGCAGACACCACCGAGCGTCTCGATGCCGAGCGAGAGCGGCGTCACATCCAGAAGCAGAACATCCTTCCGCTCACCCGAGAGAACTCCGCCCTGGATGGCTGCGCCGACCGCGACCACCTCGTCCGGGTTCACGCCGTGATGCGGTTCCTTGCCGAAGATCTCCTTCACGATCTCCCGGACGCGGGGGATGCGCGTGGAGCCTCCGACGAGCACGATCTCGTCGATGTCCGACGGCGACATGGATGCATCGGAGAGTGCCCCCAGGCACGGGTCCTTCAGCCGCTCGAAGAGGGCGTCCGTGATGCGTTCGAAAGCCGCACGCCCGAGCTTGATGTTCAGGTGCTTCGGGCCGGTGTTGTCCGCCGTGACGAAGGGAAGGTTCACATCCGTCTCGGGGACGGTCGAGAGTTCGCACTTCGCTTTCTCGGCGGCCTCCTTCAGGCGCTGGAGTGCCATCGGGTCCTTGCGAAGGTCGATGCCGGGGTTCTCCTTCATGAACTCTTCAGCGAGCCAGTCGATGATGGCCTGGTCCCAGTCGTCTCCGCCGAGATGCGTGTCCCCGTTGGTGGACTTCACCTCAAAGACGCTGTCGGCAAGTTCCAGAATGGAGATGTCAAAGGTCCCGCCGCCCAGATCGAAGACAGCGATCTTCTCGTTGGTCTTCTTGTCGAGGCCGTAGGAGAGCGCTGCGGCAGTGGGTTCGTTGATGATGCGCTTGACTTCGAGGCCGGCGATCTTTCCGGCGTCCTTGGTGGCCTGTCGCTGGGAGTCGTTGAAGTACGCAGGCACAGTGATCACGGCTTCCGTGACTTCCTGCCCCAGGTACTCCTCCGCGACGCGCTTCATTCGCTGAAGCGTCATGGCACTGATCTCCGGCGGCGAGTAGGTCTTCCCGCCAATCTCGACACGCGCGTCACCGTTCCCGCCCTTGACGACCTTGAAGGGCACTTCGGTGATCTCGGTGCCGACCTCGTCGTAGCGTCGGCCCATGAAGCGTTTGATGGAATAGACGGTGTTGGTCGGGTTGGTGACGGCCTGCCGCTTGGCGACTTCGCCGACAAGGCGTTCGTCGCCGTCGGTGAAGGCCGCGACCGACGGTGTGGTGCGGTTGCCCTGGTCGTTTGCGATGACGACGGGATCCCCGCCTTCGAGGACCGCGACGCACGAGTTGGTGGTGCCGAGGTCGATACCGATGATCTTGCCCATGAGATTCCCTCCGGTTGGACAGGTAGGGTGACGGAATATGTCGGCGGAGGACCTCGCAAGGGTCGTGCCGAAAGGGGAAGAGGGCGGCAGGTGTCCGGTAAGATACGAACAGGCCACGAGTTACGGTAGCGGCCAGGCGTGGTGGGCTGCGCGAAGGATCGGGTGCCGGACAGCGAGTCGGGCACGACGCTGCCAGAATGGCAGGCTTGTGGCGGGGCTGGCAGTGTCGGAAGTGCCGTCTCCGGGCCACCCACACTCTTCGCAACACCGGTGGAAAATGGCCTGAGGCCGCCTCTCACCGCACAACCACCCCCTGCTGCCCGGCACTTTGTTGACCCCGCTTCCCGCGTCGGATACGGTGCCGGGCGAAGGCCCCACGGGTGGTTTCCGCCCACACACAAACGGGATCGAGACATGTCAGCCTGCATTTCCCCCCCACTTCCGGAGCGCCTGTCCCGGGTCGTGCCGCTTCTTCTCTTCGCGTTTCTACCCTTTCGTCCCGTCGCGGCCCAGCCGGTCTTTGTGGACCGCGCGGTGGAGGCTGGCCTCACCGTTCCAAACCTGTGCGGGGGGGACCGAATGTTCATCCCCGAGAGCAACGGGTGTGGAGCCGCCTGGCTGGACTACGACGGGGACGGAGATCTCGACATCTACATGGTCAACGGAAACGGGATTGAGGCGATAGACGGTGGCGCACGGCTTCGCTACCTCCCGGACGCGGCAAACCGCCTCTATCGGAACGACGGCGACTGGCGCTTCACCGATGTGACGGAGAAGGCGGGAGTCGGTGACCGCGGATGGGGGAACGGGTGTGCGGTCGGCGACATCGACAACGACGGCGACCCGGACCTCTATGTGGCGAATCTCGGTCAGGACGCATTCTATGTAAATCAGGGCGACGGAACCTTCGCCTCCGAGGGAGTTCCGCGCGGAGCCGCCAGCGATCGCTGGAGCGCGCGCGCGGCGTTTGGCGACATCGACAACGACGGCGACCTGGATCTCTTCGTGGCATCGTATGTCGTGTTCGATCCCCTGAACCCGCCCGCGGGCGGCGAGCCTCTCATGATCGAGGGGGTCGCGGTCATGTGGGGTCCGGAAGCCGAAAACCCCGGCATCAACATCGGAGAGGCCAACGCGCTTTTCGTAAACGACGGGACCGGTCACTTCACCGAATCCGCCAAGGCACGCGGCCTGCTCCTTGAGAAGCCGCTCTGCTCCTATGGCGCGGTCTTTTGTGATGTAGACGAGGACGGTTGGCTGGATCTTCTCGTCGCGAATGATGCGCAGGCGAACAACCTCTTCATGAATCGGGGCGGCGGGCACTTTGCCGAAGAGGGAGAGGCACGCGGATTCGCGCGCGGAGCGAACGGTCGGTTTCAGGCGGGGATGGGAATCGCCGTTTCGGACATCGACGACGACGGCGACCCGGATCTCTATGTCACCAACTTCGACACCGAACCGAACAACCTCTACATCAACGACGGCCACGGGTTCTTCACCGACGAAGGGGCTGCCGCCGGGTTGCACGAACCTGTGATCGACCGACTCGGCTGGGGATGCGCCTTCCTGGATGTGGAGTTCGATGGCGATCTCGATCTCTTTGTCGCGAACGGCCATGTTTACCCGGACGGACCCGCGATCGGTCTGTCTCCCTGGGAGATGCCGGACCAGTTCTTCTTGAACGAGACCTTCCCCGGGGAGCCGCCGCACTTCCGGGAAGTTCTCTTCGATCCGGCGGGTCCGATGGCGGTCTTGAAGTCCAGTCGCGGCGTTGCGGTCGCCGATGCGGATGAGGACGGGGATCTCGATCTACTCATCGTCGACATGGATTCCCGACCGCGACTTCTTGAGAACCGTACGCGTGCACAGGGGCACTGGATTGCCGTTCTCCCCAAGGGCACGAAGAGCAACCGCGACTCCTACGGCGCACGGGTTCGCGTGACGGCGGGTGGCCGGACACGCACGGCGTGGGTTCTGCCGAATCAGGGCATCTACTCGTCCCACGACCCGCGCACGCGCTTTGGCCTTGGCGGGACGGCGTGGGTGGATCGCGTGGAAGTGCGCTGGCCCTCCGGCAGCGTGGCGGTTGTTGAAGGCGTGCCCGTGGATCGAGTTCTCACCATTGTCGAACCTTCTCCCGCCTTCGAGACCCGGGGCACCCGATGAACAGCATGCGTACGCTTCTTCTCTTTCCGCCCCAGGCGCACTTCACGCAGCCTTACCTCGCGCTCCCCACATTGGCCGCCTACCTGCGACAGGAAGGCTTCCCTGACACCCATGTCATGGACGCGAACATCGAGGCCTGCCACTACTTTCTTTCCCGGTCGCGATTGTCTCAGTCGCTCGATCGCATTCGCATGTCCGGGCGTCTCCGCCAGCTGGAGTCGCGCGCCCACCTCGGTTACGCGGAGATGTCCGCGTACCGGAGCTTCACGCAGGCGGAAGTCGCCGGCGACTGGGTCGTGGAGGAGATCGAAGACGCGAAGGCGGCCCTGCGCGACCCCGATCGCTTCTACGACTACGAGGAGTACACGCGGGCTGCGCGCTGTATCGAGCATGGACTGGCGCTCGTGAGTGCGGAACATCACCCCACCTCTTTTACGCCGCACGGATTCTCCATGCGCCACTCGGTGCAGCGAACAGACGACCTCCTGGCAGGGGCCGCAGACGCGGAAGGGAATCCATTCATCGAGTTCTTCCGCGAAGTCACGATGCCTCAGATTCGCGCACTCAACCCGGACCTCGTCGGGATCTCGCTTACCTTTGCAAGCCAGGCGATTCCCGCGCTCACGCTTGCGGCCATGCTGAAGGAGTGGAAGCCGGAAGTGCATGTCTCGGTGGGGGGCGGACTGGTTGCCTACCTGGGCGAGAAACTCGCGAAGCGCCCCGATGTGTTCGATCTCCTTGACACGCTCGTCGTCCTGGAGGGGGAGCGGCCGTTCTCGCAAATCGCCGAAGCGATCGCCACCTGCGCCACCATTGAGAACATCCCGAACATCATCTTCCGCAACCCTGACGGCGAAGTCTGTTCGAACCCGCGCATCGAACCGCTTCCCATCGATTCACTCCCGACGCCGGACTTCGAGGGGATGCCGCTGGACCTGTACTTCTCGCCGGAGTTCATCATTCCGCTGGCGATCACACGAGGGTGCTACTGGGGCAAGTGCGTGTTCTGCACGCTTCATGAAGTGATCGGCCCCGGCTATCGGGGTCGCTCGATCGAAAAGACGGTGGAGGACATCGCTTTCCTCAAGGAGCGCTGGGGGTCCCGGCACTTCTACTTCCCCATCGAAGACCTCCCGCCGAGCATGGTGCGCCGTCTTCCCGAAGCGCTTCTGGAGGCGAATCTCGATATCGACTGGTGGTGCGACGCCAAGCTCGAACCGGAGGTGTTCACCCCGGAGGTCTGCGCGCAACTTGCCGAGGCCGGGTGTCGCCGCCTGGCTTTCGGATACGAATCCGCGAGCCGCCGCGTTCTCGATCTCATGTGCAAGGGGTCGGATCCGGAGCTTGGCATGGAGGTCATCCGTCGAGTCCATGATGCAGGCATCTCCGTCACTCTCTATGTCATGGTCGGGTTCCCCACCGAGACGGAAGAGGAAGCGCAACTCACGCTGAACACGCTGGTGGAGAACAGCCGCTATTTCGAAGAGGTCAGCCTTCGCGTGTTCTATCTCGACTACAAGTCCGAGGTGTTTCGCCGACCGAAGGACTTTGACATCGCCGAGGTGTTCCCAGAAGAGAGCACGGATCTCCAGATCTACCACGACTTCCGAACCGGCAGCGGAATGGACCGCGCGCGTGCGCGCCGGATGTACATGGAGATGCTGCGCCGCCTCAAGAGCCACCTGCCGGTCTTTCAGAATCGGAATGTTCTCTATCACGAACTGAAGTCCCACTACTTCCTTTACCTCGTGAAGGCGGGAAGCGTCGACGCGCTGATGGAGGGGGCGTTCCGGGAGCGGTCGGCGCCCGGCGGCCTTCCGGATCGTCCCTCGGCAGCGGCAGGGCTTCGCGTTCTTCCCATTCGTTTCGATCGCGATGAAGTGGACACCGCATTGGAGGCGGCCACCGATGGACTGACGCTGCCGCGCTACCAGTTCGACCTGATCAGCGGCGAAGTGCTGGAGACGCTGGACCGGACGGTTTCACCGATCGCTCCGTCGAAGGCGGTACTCGTGCTGGATCCGCGTTCCGGCGAAGTGGCGTGTCTGTCGCCGGAAGGGGCGGAACTGCTGGCGTCGTGTCGCGGTGACCGCACCACTCAGGAAGTTCTTCAGGGCCTGGACCCCGCGATCCGTGCGGACGCGGGCAGTTTTCTGAAAGCGCTGGCGGCCGAAGGCCTCATACTGGAGGCGGCCAGAGAAAGGAGTCACGCATGACCGAGAAAGAGAAGCACTCCCGACAGGAAGTTCCCGAAGAGAGAGAAGACGGCGTTCGTACACCCGAAGACGGCGCGGCAAAGGGCACACTCAAGAAGGGGCCGAAGCCGGCTTTTCGATTCAGCAAGCTCGACGGGCGTGACTCGCTAAAGTACGAGGATGTCGCGGACAAGTAAGCGGGGGCGGTCGGTTTCCCTTTGCGACGGCCCGAAATGCTACAATCGGAACACATCCGGCGGGGACGGCCGTCGAGGACGGAGGTGCGTGATGGTGGCCAACCGCAGTGCGACTCTCTGGGACGAGATCTGGGCGCTCCTGACGGCGGGCCGCTCCGGGGAGGCAGCGGCTGCCGCACTGGGCGCACTGAACGAAAGCGAGGACGATCCGGAACTCCGCTATCTGCTCGGGATCGCGCTGCTCGACTGTGGAGAGGTGGTGGCTGCCGAAGCGGAACTCCGTCGCGCGGTGGAGGGCACCGAAGAGTGGGCGGAAGGCCACTCCGCGCTGGGGTGGGCGCTCTTCCGAGCGGGGAAGTTTGCGGAGTGCGGAGAGCAGCTCGTGGCTGCCCTGGAGGCGGATCCGGAACTGGCCGACGCCCACCAGCTTCGCGGCCTTCTTGCGGAGCGTGCGGGTGATGACTCGCTGGCGGTGGTCGCCTTCGCCCAGGCACGGCGTCTCGATCCGGAGGTGTTCCCGGAGCCGTACGAAATGTCCGAAGAGGAGTTCCTTCAGGTGGCGGAGGAAGTCGTCGCGGGTCTGGACCCCGAAGTTCTCAAGGTCATGGAGAACACCTCGCTTTTCGTACAGCCCATTCCTCCGGATGATCTCCTCACGCTGGATGCCCCCCCGCTTGATCCGCAGATACTCGGGCTTTTTCAGGGAACGAGCCTTGTCGATCAGTCCGTGTCCGACACGGGAACGCTTCCCAACACAATCCACCTCTTCCAGAACAATCTGGAACGCTTTGCGACCGATCGCGAAACCCTGGAGAACGAGATCCGCACCACCGTTCTTCACGAGATCGGCCACCATCTCGGCTGGGACGAGGACGACCTGAAGGAGCGCGGGCTGGACTAGAGACGGAGACACCCCAGATGAAGCATCACGAACGACCCCTCTACGGACTCCTTGCAATCGTGTCGATGCTGGGGGCCATTGCGGCACCCGCGGCGGTGTTCGACCCTCCGGTGCGCGTCACCAACGATCCGGGATACTCCGACACGGAAGTGGACGGCGGCCGCAACGCGTGGTCTTCGCGGGACTCGCTTCTGGTGGTATGGAGCGACGACCGGCACGGAAACGCGGAGATCCTCTACCGGGAGCGAACCGGCGGGGCCTGGAGCGCGGTGGAGCGACTCACCACCGACCCGGGGGCATCGCGCCACCCGGCGGTGGGGTGTACGGAGTCGGGGGAGGTGCGCGTCGTCTGGGAGGATGACCGCTCGGGGCGTCGGGAAATCTACGCGACCCGTCGCCTGCCGGGAAGCGCGTGGTCGCCCGACACTTGTCTCACCTGCGATGCACACGAGTCCGCCCGTCCTGCCCTCGACCAGCCTGCAGGGAATCTCGTCTGGGAGGAGACCTCCGACGGCAACCGCGAGATCTACCACGCGTTGTGGGAGACAGACGGCAGCTGGGGAGCGCGAACGCGCGTGTCCGTGTCGGAGGGCGTGTCCGCGTATGCGTCGGTCGCGTCCCCCGGTTCATGGACGGGCGCGGGGGATGCCGTGCTGGTTGCATGGGAGGATGATCGCGACGGCAACCGCGAGATCTACGCGCGGATCTTCGACGGGATGAACTGGATGGCCGAGACGCGTCTCACCCATGACTCCGGTGATTCGCGCCACCCGTCCGCATGGATGAAATGGAACACCTGCACGGATGCCATCTTCCTCCGCACGGGCGTCGCCTGGGAAGATGACCGGGCATCCACGCGCGACATCTTCATGATCGTGGGGGATTCCGGCTGGTGGGGGAGTCCGTCGCCGCTCGTGACAACGCCGAGCGTTTCGCGCCACCCGACCGTCGCCACCGTGTACACTTGGGTCCCGTACATCTTCGGGTACACCTGGTGTCCGCACATGGTGGTCGCGTGGGAAGAAGACGATCGCCCGAATGGGGAATCGACCGTTCTCTATCTGGACCCGGGAACCCCGGACCTGCCGGTGGAGGTTTCCCCCGGTGGAGCGGGGGCGTTCTCCTCGGTGCCGACGCTTGCTTCCTGGCACAAGTGGAGCCAACCGGACCCCGCGCGAGGCATGGAGTGCGTCTGGACCGACACGCGGGACGGGAACCGGGAGGTCTATGCGGCCGGATTCTCAGAACCGGTCGCCACGGGCGTCGAAAGCGCTTCGCTTCCCCCCGGGGACGCCGCACTCGGGCTTGCGAGGCCCAGCCCGTTTTCCGCGAGCACTCGTGTGGAAGTCTCCATTCGAGCCCCCGCGAAGATCGAACTGAGGGTCCACAACGCGGCCGGGCAGCGCGTTCGTACTCTGGCGTCGGGGGTGTTCGCGGCGGGGAACCACCCCTTCGTCTGGGACGGCCGCGACGACTCCGGGCGGCCTTCGGCTGCCGGAAGCTACTTCCTGCGCCTGCTGAGAGACGGCGCAACCGAGACCCGCAAGGTCGTCCGAATCCCCTAGCGCGGATACTCCAGCGCGGCCCACGGGAAGCCGACCGTACTCTTCGTGCGGACCACACCTTTCGCATCCTGTCCGCATACGGTGATCCGCGTGCGTGACGGATCTTTCACCGCGAAGGTGATCCCGTCGAGTTCTCCCGGATCGGGTTGCCGGAATCCCGTAGCGGGATCGTCGAAGCCCGCGATCTCGATCACCGTCCTCGCGGCATCTTCGCGCACACTCCAGCGAAGGAAGTTCCTCGAAGCCGTCCAGGCGAGGATTCGCGCAGTCGTCGCCACGAGTATCTCCCCCGCGTGCGCTCTCCGGGCGAGTCCACGCAGTGCTCGCACGGTTTCCGGCGGAAGGTAGCGCGGCGGGCCGTCGTTGTCGCCGAGGTGCGTGTAGACGATCATGACGCCCCCGCGCTCGGTGAGGTCGTCCAGGATCTCCGGGGCGATGAGCTCCGCGACCCCCGCGCCGCCGGTCGAGATCCCGCGCCGCCGCCCGATGTACCGTCTGAACGACAACCACCTCGTGCCGTCGTCGAGCGTTTCCGCGTGAAGGAGTACATTGTCCGCGAACGGACGACGCGTTCCGCGCGGCAATCGACCGCAGAGTTTCCGGGCTGCCCACCAGGCCTGTGACACGCATGCGCGCAGAAAGTCGCCCACGCTTCGTCCGGCGTCCTGACCGACCGTTCTCGTGACCTCCCACTTGTGCGTGAAGCGGATGCCGCACTCCCGCAGGAGGTCCGTGTGGTGCGCGCTCGACTCCGGATTGTCGCCGAGTTGTGACGGAAGAGGCCCCACGCTCTGCGAGTTCCGCGGGTTGCCGTGGTTTACCCAGACGCGAATGCGCCGTCCGGTTCGTTGTTCGATCGCGGCCAGCTCCCGCGCACCCCGCTCCGCATACTCCCGACGAAAACCGCCCTCGCTGAAGTCTCCCCACGAGTGCAGCACATCCACAAACCCAGCGGCGATCAACTCCTCCAGCGTCGTGGCCGCCAATGACGGTGTCCCGGCATCGTCCGAGAACCATGCGACCTCTGTCGCGCCGGTGGCGTCGAAGAACCAGAAGCTGTTCCCGACTTCCATGCCCAGTCCGGGGCCGAGCGGCGTGGTCCCGCTCCCGCAGAGAAAGTCCTGAATGGCCAGGAACTCCTCCACGGTTTCGGTATCGTCGATGTCGCTGGAGATCGCCAGCGCGGCGCGGAAGGGCGGCGGGAAGGGAAGAAGGCGCACGGAAGAGGGTGCGTCGCTGTCTCCGCAGCATCCCGGCCCGGCAAGTGCCGTGGCGATCAGTAGAATGTCCCGGACGCGAGTCGGTTCCATGAGCGCATGATTCGCTGCACCCCCGGCGAAGTCAACCCGGTTGACACTCTCCTTTGTGCCGCGCTAGGTTGACCGGAAGTCACGGTATCCCAACATCTTCCAAGAGAGAGCCCCTTGATCCGCACGCCGCGCGCGCCCGGACGGCCGTTCCGTCACGGCATGGCCACCGCCCTTCTTCCCGCGCTTCTCGCGGCGTCGTGCGCTCTTGCGGGATCCGCGTTCCTTCCGCTGTCGGAAGTCTCTCCGGGAGCTGTCGCCACCGGTCGCACCGTGTTTCAGGGCACCGAGATCGACACCTTCTCCGTCGAGATTGTCTCGGTTGTGCGAGATGTCGCCCCGGGAAAGGACCTGATCCTCGCGCGCGGCCTCGGCGAGCGGATGGAACGCCTTGGCGTGTCTCAGGGAATGAGCGGGAGCCCCGTCTATCTGAACGGACGACTGCTGGGGGCCGTGTCGTCCACCTGGGGTATGATCACGGAACCGCTGATGGGGATTACGCCCATCGGGCAGATGACCGGCGAAGTCGAATGGGAAGTTCCCGGCTCCGGGGAGTCCGGCGCGCTCCTGCCGGAGAAGCCCCGGCGTGATGCCGTTTCCGGACGGGACTTTCTCGAAGGTCGCCCGCCGGGTCCCTCGCTGGCGTCCACCGCCATCGCCACCCCGCTTGTCTTTTCCGGCTGCGATCCCCGGTTGGCTCTCCACGCCGCATCCGTCTTCGAGCCGTGGGGGTTTGTCGTGACGGAAGGCGGAAGCGCGGGGGATGCGTCCGGTGCCGGGGAACTTCGCCCGGGATCGACTCTGGGCGTTCGCCTCATCGGGGGCGACATGAACATCTCCGCCATCGGAACCGCCACCTGGATCGACGGCCGTCGTGTCCACGGCTGGGGGCACCCCTTCCTGCATCTGGGTCGCGTCGAGATGCCGCTCGTGGACGGATACATTCACGCAGTCATTCCCAGCAGGAATGTCTCGTTCAAGATGGGAAGCGGCGGGGAGGTCATCGGCACACTCACGGGGGACCGGCGTTCGGGCATCTCGGGGATTCTCGGGCGCGAACCCCGAACGACTTCGCTGGATATGCAGGTGGTCCGCGAAGGCGAGCGGCGCACCTATCACTTCGATCTTGCGCGGAGTCGTTTCCTGACGCCGAACCTCGTAGGGCTGGCCGCGTCGAACGCGTTTCTCTCCGAGCGCGGGATGATGGAGTCCGAGACCGTGCGATTCACGCAGCGACTTCTGCTGGACGACGGGCGCGAAACCGAGAGTCGGTTCCTCATCGCGGGAGAGTACACGCTTGCCGCGGTGGCGGACGCGCTGACCGATGCGCCACGGCGGATCGCGCTCAACCCGTTCGAGGATGTGCTGCTGAAGGGCGTGGAGGTGACGGTGGAGTTCGAGTCTCCGGCACGCCTCTCCACGATCGAGCGTGCGCATCTGGATGGCCGGGTTATCGAGCGGGGGGGGACGCTCCGCGGGAGTTATACGCTGCGCGACTGGCGCGGGGAAGAGAGGGCGGTTCGCTTCGCGGTTCCCGTTCCGGAAGATCATGGGCCCGGCGCGCACGCCGTGGTCATTGCGGATGCGGCGACCATGGAGGAACTGGAGGCGGAGCGGTCTCCGCGAAGCCGGGACGCGCGGGATCTCGACGAACTGCTCACGCGGATTCGTGATCGTCGCCGCGGCGACCATGTTTACATCGCGCTCTATCGCGCGCCGAGCGGAGTCCTTGTGGACGGTCGCGAACTCCCCCGTCTGCCGAGGGTGGCGCGTTCCGTCATCCAACGCGCATCCCGCAGCGATGGCGGAGACCATCTCTTTGCAGAACTGGTGTCTGAACAGTCCACCGGGGAATCCGGCATGGTCCTCGGTGCGCACATCCTTCCGTGTCGGGTGAAGAGGGAGAAGCCGTGAGAGGGAGAACCGCAGTCTTCGCGGCAGCGGCCGGTGTGTTGCTGGCCGCCGTGCATCCGGGCGAGTCGAGTGCCGTGACGACGGAGTTCATCGTCTACGACAGTGCGGAGCACTTTCTGGACGGAAGTCCCAAAGGCGTGGCGGTCACCCGGGCCGGGGCGCTCCGCCCGGCCCCCGACCTCCGGCTCTTTGGCAGCGTGGATGTGCCCTACATCTGGGACGCCGCGGCAGACCCGACCGGGCAGCGCGCCTATCTGGCCACGGGAGACGGAGGAGTGGTGTACCGGTTGACCATGTCCGGCCTGGCGCCTTTCCGGACGGGACCGTCTCCGGAGGCCATCTCGATTGCCGTCGGGCCGGATGGGTCGGTGTATGCGGGGTTCGCGCCGGACGGAATCGTGCTTCGCATGGGGCCGGGCGAAACGGACGCATGGCGGTTCGATGCGGAGGAAGCCTACCCGTGGGATCTCGGGTTCGGCGCGGACGGAATGCTCTACGCCGCTTATGGCGCGCCCGCCGCGGTGTATCGAATCGATCCGGCGACGGGGGTCGCGGAGCGGATTGCCCAACCGGGCGAAGAACATGTGCTCTGTCTGGATTTCGATACGGAAGGACGGCTCGTGTTCGGGACATCGGGCACGGGTCTCGTCTTGCGTCTGGATTCCGGGGGAGATCTTCGCGTGCTGATCGACTGCGACGAAGAGGATGTGACGGCGGTCCTGGCCACGGCGGACGGGTCGGTCTGGGCTTCCGCGACACCCGGTTCCGGCGACGACAACGGAAGCGGGCCGGACGATTCCCAGAGTGCGCTGGACGACTTTGACTACCGCGCGGAGGTCACCCCGCGGCGGACTTCCGCCGGGCTCTACCGCATTACCCCGGAAGGCGAAGTGGCGTCCGCGTGGTTTCCGGAGGACGGGTTCATCTTCGATCTGGAAGAGACGGCCGACGGGAGGGTCTTGGTCGCAACCGGTGACCCGGCCGCGCTCTATGAGGTGCACGCGTCCGGAGTTGCGGGGGAAGCATCGCTGCTCGGCACCGGGCGGGAGAGCCAGTTCTCCGCGATGGCGCGGGATCCGTTCGGAAGCGGCGTGTTCCTGGCAACCTCCGGGCCGTCTTCGCTTTACCTGGTGACCGACGATCCGTCCTCGTCAGGCATCTACAAGTCCGAAGTACTGGACGCCAGCATTCCCGCTCACTGGGGGACCATCCTCTGGACGGGAGACACGCCGGGCGGCTCGTCCGTGGAGTTCTCGGCGCGTGCGGGTGACACCGGGGAACCCGGAGCGCTTTGGTCGGACTGGGTGGAACTGGGCGGCGGCCGCGAGATCCCCCTGGCGGTTCGGCAACCTTCCCGGTATCTCCAGTGGAGAGTGACCCTCCGAAGCGACGGTGCCGACGCGCCCGAGATCCGGCAGGTGCGCCTCTCCTATACCGAACGGAACGCATCGCCGCTCATCGCGGGCGTGGTGGTGAACCCGCGAGGAGATCTCTTCCTGCACGACGAGCCGGACGGATCGCCGCCACCGCTCTATCAGCGTCTTCGCGGCGGGGTCACGGTGGAGTACACGAAGGCGCAGTCGAACAGTTCTCCCTCAAAGCCCGCGGCCACCCACTGGACCCGTGGGATTCGACAGGTGGAATGGGTCTCGGGGGACCCGAACGGAGATTCGCTGGTGTACGAACTCCACTACCGCGCGGTGGACGAAACGCGATGGAAGCTGCTGGCCGAAGGCATGACGCGCACCATCCGAACTCTCCACAGCGTGATGTACCCGGACGGCAAGTATGTCGTTCGCGTGACCGCCTCCGACGAACCGGACAACCCGCAAGGTTCGCTCACCGCATCCGCCGTGAGCGAACCCTTCCTGGTGGACAACACCGCACCCGTGTTCGCAAAGGTGGACGCTAGACGCAAGGGCGACACCATTCGCGTGACAGGGCGCGTGAAGGATGCGCTTTCTCCGCTCTACCTTCTCCGGAGAGAAGTGGACGGACTGGAAGACACGGATTTCCTTCCCGAAGACGGTATGCTGGACTCCATGAGTGAGGCGTTCGAGTTCACGGTCGAGGCCGCCGCGGACGAGGAGCACACCATCATGCTGCACGCGGGAGACATCGCGGGGAACATCACCGCGCACCGGGTGCTGGTGACGCCGTGACGCGCGCGGGCGTACTCTTCGACCGCGACGGCACGCTCAACGAGAACCCTCCGTTCTATGTCAAGAGCCTCGCGGAGTTCGTTCCCTATCCCGGGGCGTTTGAAGCAGTGGCCCGACTCTGTCTGGCCGGATGGCCGGTGGCCGTCTGCACGAACCAGTCGTGCGTGGGGCGCGGCATCATCGGCGCGGAAGTCGTGGACGAAGTGAACCGGGAGTGCGCGCGCCTTCTGGAGGACGCGGGCGGGCGCTTTGCCGGGTTCCATACCTGCCCTCATGCTCCGGACGACGGGTGCGAGTGCCGGAAGCCGCTTCCGGGGCTTCTTCGGGCGGCGGCGGCGGCGCACGCGATCGACCTCGACGCATCGTACTTCGTGGGCGACTCTCCCGAGGACATGGCAGCGGGGCGTGCCGCGGGAGCGACCCCGCTTCTGGTGCGGACGGGACGCGGCGCCGAAGCCGCGGCGGACCATCCGCGGGAGCACACCTTCCCGACGATCGTGGAGGCGGTGGAGTGGATTCTGAGAGCGTGACGGCGGGCGGTGTCGCGCTGACGATCGTCATTCCCGCGTACAACGAAGAAGCCCGGCTCGGGCGGAGCCTGGACACGCTGATCGCGCACCTTCAGGCGCGGGCGGAGTCGTGGGAGATCCTCGTCGTGGACGATGGAAGCACCGACGGGACCGCGCGCGTGGCCGGGTCGCGAGCCGCGGTGCGTGTCGTGCGTCTCCCGTCAAACCGTGGCAAGGGCGCGGCTGTTCGCGCGGGGCTTGCGGAGTCCGCCGGGGAGCGCGTCCTCTTCTCCGACGCGGATCTGTCCACGCCGCCGGAGGAACTGGCGAAGCTCACGGAGGCCCTCGACAAAGGCGCGGACCTGGCCATGGGGTCGCGCGGGCTGCCGGGTTCGGACATCGTCGTGCGGCAGGCATGGTATCGCGAGCACATGGGGAAGACCTTCAATCTCATCCTCCGCGCGATCACCGGCATTCCCTTTCGGGACACGCAGTGCGGGTTCAAGCTGATGCGCGGCGAGGTCGCGCGGGTGCTTGCCGGGGAACTGCGGGAAGACGGCTTCGCGTTCGATGTGGAGCTGGTGCTTCGCGCCAACCGGAACGGGTTTGTCGTGCGGGAAATCCCGGTGGTCTGGAAAAATGTGGAGGGGAGCCGCGTGGATCCCCTGAGCGATTCCGTTCGGATGCTGATGGCGCTTCCGCGCATCACGGGCGAAGTCGGGAGATATCGTGCGGACTGAAGGCCTTCCGGTGTCGCGAGCGGAATGGGTCCTCGTCGCGGCGCTGCTGGCGGCCTTTGCCGCGGCGTCGCTTCTCTCCATGGCGCGGAAGTCCCCGACCTTCGACGAAACGGCGCATCTGGGTGCCGGGGTGTCGTATGTCCGGGCGGGTGACTTTCGCATGAACCCGGAGCACCCCGCGCTTCCGAAGCTCGCGGCAGGCGCGGCGGCGCTGGCCGCCGGAGCACGCATGCCGGAGAGCAGCGATGCCTGGCGCGATGGCGATCAGTGGGCATTCGGGCGCGAAGTCCTGTACGAGAGCCCGGCGTCGTGGAAGCGAATCCTCTTTGCCGCGAGGCTCCCGACCGTTCTGGCGGGTCTTCTGCTGGGGTTCGTCGTCTGGGTATGGACGCGAGCGATGGCCGGGGCAGCGTCCGCGGCGGTCGCGCTCGGCCTCTTCGCGTTTGAGCCGAACATCGTGGCGCACTCACGACTCGTGACGACGGACATCCCGCTGGCGCTCTGGGTCACCGCGGCTTGCGCGTGCCTGTGGACGGCGCGACGCACGGGGCGCACCCGCTGGGTGGTGGCGGCCGGCGCGTGCTTCGCCGCCTCGATGGCGACCAAGTTCTCCGCGTTCTCGTACGCGCCTGTGTACGCGGCACTGGCGCTCATTCCGTCGCCGTCGCGGGATCTGCGGCGCGGGTTCGCCCATCTGGGGGTTCTGGCCGGAACGGGAGCCCTCCTGACGCTTCTCGTCGTGTGGGCTTCGTATGGACTGGCGACCGACTTCGCTTCCATCCGCTCCATCGGGATGACCGGACGCGGCGTTCATCCGGAGGGGATGTCGCTGATTCGCCGCATCCCGTATGAGGTCCTTGCGACGATCCCCTGGCCATCGGTGGAGTTCGCGCGCGGGATGAAGGATGTGCTCCTCTACACGGAAGGCGGACACCCGGTGTTCTTGTGCGGGATGCGCGCGGACCACGGCTGGTGGTGGTTTGCGCCGGTGGCGTTTTTCGCGAAAACTCCGCTCCCCGTGCTGGCACTGGTGCTGTGGGGGGTCAGCCGCATTCGCGGGCGCCATCGGATGGACACGCTCTTTCTTTTGTTGCCGGTGGCGCTCGTCTTCGCGACGAATATGCTGGCCCGGCTCGGAATCGGATTCCGCCATGTGCTCCCCGCGATGCCGTTCCTGTTGATTCTCGCCGCGCTGCCTTTCCGGCGGGGACTCCCGTCTTCGCGCGTGGGGGTCGTGATCGCGGGCGGTCTCCTTCTGTGGCATCTGGGCGGGTCAGCGCGCGTGCATCCCGATTATCTTTCGTACTTCCATGAAGCGGCGGGTGGCGTGAGCGGCGGCGCGCGCATTCTCGGCGACTCCAGCCTCGACTGGGGGCAGGATCTCTCCCGCGCGACGGACGCACTGCACCGCCACGGCGTGGACCACGCCATCCTCTGCTACTTCGGGACGGCCAACCCCTTCGCGGAGGAGATGCGGTGGCAACTCCTGCCACCCACCTGGGAGGAGGGGATGGACGGCTGGGAGCGGCTTCCGGAGAGCGGGCCGGTGTGGCTGGCGATGAGCGTCACGAATCTCCAGGGCGTGTACATTCGAGCGCGTCGCGACGAACCGCCATTCCCGTGGCTTGTGGAGGTGGAACCCGAAGAGCGCGTCGGCGGGATCTGGCTGTATGACCTGACGAATCGCCCGCGGGCGCTGTCCGGAATGGCGGAGACTTACCGGCGGAACGGAATGCGGCGCGAAGCGGAAGCCGCGCTTCACCGCGCGGGAGACGGACCATGACGCGCAGCGCGAAGATGGCGGCGGGCGGTGCGCTTCTCGCTCTGCCGTATGCGCCGTTCGCGCTTGGGTGGACGCCGGGAGGGGGTGGTGCGGGCGTCGTGCTTGTGTGCGTGGCCGCGCTCGTCGCGCCCGGGGCGGCCGGGATGCTGCTGCCCGGGAGTGCGGGAACAGCGGGTCGGTTCGTGCGTGCGCTCGGAGTCGCGGCGGTTCTCCAGATTGCAGCCATTGGCGTGCTTCGCATCGCGGGTGTTCAGCCGACACCCCGCACGCTGGCGATCGCGCTCGGGGCCATCACCGTGGCGACCGGTCTTGTGGGGGTCGGCCGCGGGGGGACGCTCCCCGGTCTGCGACGGAATGCGGCAGCCGTGGCGGTCGCTGCGGCCGCCTTCACGCTGGCGGCGTGGGCAGGGCTTGCCGTCGTGCCGCCGCTGGAGGATCAGGACATGGAAGTGCAGGGGACGGCGTGGGGAATCGTCCACGACCTCGATCCCGTCTGCCTCACGAACCGGAGTACGCTGCGCTTCTTCGCGCATCCCCCGCTTCTGCATCTGCTGAATGCCACGACACTGTCGCTGTCCGGAGAACTGGACGCCGTGCGGTCCGCCTACGACGCGGCGCGTGCCGCCGAGCGAGGAGAAGGCGACGCGCCACGCGGTCTGCGCGCCGTGGCAGGAGCGATTCGCGGGAAGACCCCCCGGCCCGACCGGTCCCTTGCCTGGAACCGGGATGTCTACGCGGCGTTTCGCACGCACCCGGCGCTGGCGGGGACGCGCGCACCGAACTTCGTGCTGGCGGCCGCGGTGGCGGTTCTGCTTTTCGCTTGGGGACGGCGACTGGGCGCGGGCGTCTTCGATGCCGCGCTGGTCACGCTGGCGTACGCCACCCTCCCGGAGGTTGTGGTGCGGTCGGGGTATGGCGGCTACTACGCGCTGACGGCGGCGACGCTGACTGCGGGAGCCTGGCTTGCGTCGGAACGCGCGGGGGGCGGTCGGGCGGCGTTCTCGGCGGGTACGCTGGCGGCCCTCGCGAACCAGAAGGCACTGCTCCTTGCGCTGGGGGCCGCGGCCGGACGGATGGCGGAAGCGGTGCGTGCGAGGAACCCCCGCCTTCTTCGCGCGGCGTTTCCCGCGGTACTGGGTGTGGCGGCCGGGTGGGCCGCCTTCGCGCTCTATGGGCTCGGGACGGATCCGGTCGAGTTCGTGACAGACCACCTGCTGGGGCATGGCGTGGGGCGATTCGCCGGAGGAGAGGTGCTGGATCGCGCCGGGAGCCCGACCTATCCGGGACGCATCGCTCTGTGGGGAGAGTTCGCCGCGCATCTGGGGTGGGCGTGGACGCTTCTCGCCGCGTTCTCCCTGGTGTGGGTCTTCCGCGCCTGGATCGCGCACGCGGCGGCGGCACGCGCGCTGCTGCTGCCCGCAGTCTGGGTCGCGGCGGGTGCGGTGCTCTTCACGCTGACCGACTGGCGGCAGACGAAGCACCTCTGCCTTCTGGTTCCGGCGCTTGCGGTGCTCATGGCCGCGCTGGTGGCTGATTCAGGCCTGCGTGTCCGTTGGTTGCTCCGAAGCGCGCTCTTCCTGTCGCTGGCCCACAACGCGTACTGGATGGTTCGCCTTGCGGAGAACTTCCACTCCCTCGCGCCGACTCCTCTCTGGTAGCATACGGGGGCCTTCAGCCGAGGATCTCCATGACGGACACGCCCACGGTTCCGCTTCCCGAAACGGCTCCGATGCCCCTGTTCCCCGGAGAGAACCGTCTTCGCGTGGATGTTGTCCTGCCGGTGTACAACGAGGAGCGCATTCTTCCCGAGAGCGTCGCGACGCTCGTGGGTTTTCTCCGCGGGAATGTGCGGGGGCCGTGGCGCGTCCTCATCACGGACAACGCGTCCACGGATCTCACGGAGGAAGTGGCGAGGGAACTGGCGGAGATCTATCCGGAGGTGGAGTACCGGCGCATTCGGCAAAAGGGCCGCGGCGGCGCGCTGAAGACCGTGTGGCTGGACAGCGACGCGGAGATGGTCTCCTACATGGATGTGGACCTCTCCACAAATCTGGAGGCGTTTCCGAAACTGCTGGAACTCTTGATGGACGGGAATGGCGTGGCCATCGGGTCGCGGCTGTCGGCCGGGTCGGACATTCAGCGCAGCATCAAACGGGAGTTCCTCTCGCGAGGGTACAATCTGCTCGTCAAGGCGTTCTTTGGAACGCGGTTCAGCGACGCGCAGTGCGGGTTCAAGGCGATGACCCGGGAGGCCGTGGAGCGGCTTGTGCCGTTTGTGGAGGACCGCAAGTGGTTCTTCGACACGGAACTTCTGGTGCTTGCGGAGAAGGCGGGGGTCGGGATCGGAGAAGTGCCGGTGGGCTGGATCGAAGACCTCGACACGCGTGTCCAGCTTCTGAAGACGGTCCGCGACGATCTGCGGGGACTCGTTCGCCTTCGCCGGACGCTCCGGGCCGTGTTGCACCGGATTCATGAGCCGGACCGGCGCTGACGCTCCGAATGCCCCTGAGGGTGCCCCTGAGGCCGTTTTCCTTCCGGCCGGGAAGTGTGTCGGCGCGAGCCTTCCCCACCAGTCACGGGGGGCTTCCCCCGGGATGAGTGCATCCGGCCGGGGTTGACAGAGACCGACACGGTAAGCTACACTCCGTAACTCCAGAGCCCTACTCAATGGTCCTTACTCGATGGCCCACGGGGCTCAAGGACAAGACGCAGGCCTTTCAGCGTTCGGCCCCTGCCGTCGCTCGTACCTGCGCACCCAACCCGGAGAAGAACCATCATGCGTACCTCCCCCCGTACTCTGATCATCTTCGGCGTGATTGCGGCACTGGCCATGGTTGTTGGCTGCGGTCGTGACGCCACCCGTACCGACGACATCCCGACCGGGATTCCGGTGGTTGCCGGTGAGCAGCCCGGCGACGGACTCCTCGCCGACGCGCTTTCCTGGACCGTGGTCAATGGCGGGGCAGCCCCCGCGATCGAACTGCGCCGGGGAGCCAGCACCATGACCTGGACCCCGGGCGACCTCGTGGCGCTCAACAGCGCGGATCAAGTGGTCTGGACCGCCTCGCCCGTCTCCGTCACGCCGACGGACGACCACGGCACGGTGGTTCTGGAGAGCGTCTACGGCTCCGGGATCGACCTGGTTCTCTCCGAGTCCGCGGGCGCTCTTACGACGGCGCTCCGCTTTGACTCCGCCCTCTCCCTCCCGGCGGATGCCGAAGTCTTCGAGATCCGTGCACGCCAGTCTTACGGCAGCCGCGTGACGGCCTATACGGACGCCGGGGCCGTGACAGTCGGCACCGAGGCCGTGACGCTGGACGGCGTGGGCTTCACAACCGGACGGACCGACCTCGTCCATGTCCCGGCGGTTCTGGCGTGGGATTCGGATCACGCCAACACGCCGTGGATCGCCTCCCGCGTGGCGGTGCTCGCGCCGGGCGAGGCGGAGACGGGTTTCCGCATGGACGCATCCTGGCTGCAGAATACGGAGCTTGCGTGGCCCGCGACGGTGGCACCCGCGCTGCGTGACGCGAATGACGAACCCATCATCGGCAGCCTCCATGTGGATCCGGCAGTCCCCGAATCGTTGATGGCGATGCTGGCCGCCACCTACATGGTGGCCAACCATGCGGAACTCTCCGTGCTGGTCGAGTGGGGCGATGGATCGACCGACTCGTTCTCCTCCAACCTTCCGGCCTACATGTTCCACACCTACGCCGCGGACGGAACCTACACGGTGGCCTTCCAGGTCACGCACACCTCCGGCAATGTGGCACGCGAGGAAGTCGAGGTCACTGTCGGCGTGGCGGGAACCGCTGCCGTCACGGAGATTCCCTTCGAGTGGACCGCAGTGTCCTACGGCGATTGCGACTGGGCCGTTCGGAGAGACGACCATACCAGTGACCCCGGTACGGCGCTTCCCTTCCCGGTCGCGCTGGGCGGGCAGAGCTTCACCCACTTCCGGATGGACACAAACGGATACGCCATCCTGGGAGACGCGAGCGTGGGATACGGTCCGGGCTACGGGCCTCTGTGGGGGATCACCGGATACTACGGCAACTCGACCGACACCTTCATTCTTGCAGCCTATGACGACTTGACCTCGGACGACGAGGGCTTCGCCGGTTTTGTGCTGGGAAGCGACCAGGTTCTCTTCCACTGGAATGAGGAGACCTACTACGACGAGGGAGATGGCTACCTGAACGAGTTTCAGGCGGTCCTGAGTGCGGGCAGCGAGGTCCAGTGGAACTTCAACACGGCTAACTACACGGGTTGGGACTACGACCTCTTCACCGGGCTCTATTTCGGTGGTGACGGAAGCGACAGCTCCGGCGTGTTGATCGAGATCATCAGGGACGAGATTCCGACAAACCGTTCCTGGGTCTATCGGTAGGAACCGCAGCACCGTCTTCTCCGGGCGGAAGAACGACGGCCCCGGCGCTTGGCGTCGGGGCCGTTCGTCCGCAAGCCTCCCGGGTGGTGCGCGTCGGTCCGCTACTCCTGAAGCAGGTAGGTCTCCCAGAAGAGAGCCAGCGCATAACCCATGGCGTCGCGGTTCGTCTTCTTGCGGAAGCCGTGCCCCTCGTCGAGGGCCAGCATGTACCATGCCTCCCTTCCGCTCTCCCGTACGGCCGTGACGATCTGCTCCGCCTCCGACGCCGGAACGCGGGGGTCGTTCGCGCCCTGAATCACAAACAGCGGCACGCTGATCTTCGTCACATGGTTTGTCGGGGAGATCTTCTCCAGGTGTGCGTGCATGGCCGGGTCCCGCTCGTCACCGTATTCCGCCCGGCGAAGGTCGCGCCGGTAGTCCTTCGTGTTCGTGAGGAAGGTGACGAAGTTCGAGATCCCCACGATATCGACGCCCGCGCGGAGTCGATCGCTGTAGTGCGTGAGCGCGGCGAGGCTCATGTAGCCGCCATAAGAGCCGCCCATGACGCCGACGCGGCCTTCGTCGAGATCCTCCCGCGCCGCGATCCAGTCCAGCAGCGCACCGATGTCCTTCACGGAGTCCTCGCGCAGGAATCCATTGTCCAGCTTCAGGTACGACTTCCCGTATCCGTTGGATCCGCGGACATTCGGATAGATGACGGCGCAGCCGAGTTCGTTCACGAGGTATTGCGTCGTGTAGGAGAACCACGCGCGGCTCTGGCTCTCCGGGCCGCCGTGGATGTTCATGACGACGGGAAAGGGCCCCTCGCCGGCAGGCTTGTAGAGGAACGCGGGAATCTCGCGCGGGCTGCCGTCCGGGTTGTTGTCAAAGGTGGGGAAGTGCACCAGTTCCGAATCGCGGAAGAGACTGGTGTCCAGTCCGCCGACTTCGCTTTCCGTCCAGCGGGTCAGCTCTCCCGACTCGAGGTCGATCGTGTAGACATCTCCCGGTGCACTCGGACGCGTGAAGGTGATGGCGATGGTGGAGCCGTCCTCCGAGAAGCTCGTTCCACCGAGAATCCCCAGCGGAAGGTCCATCGCCCGATACTCCCGCGAGCGGGTGTCCATCACGAAGAGCTGGTCCGCGCCGTCGGCGTTCACCGTGAAGGCGAGCTTCGTGCGGTCTTCCGACATCCGCATGGACCCGACACCCCACGGGATGGCCCCGGACAGCTCCTCAGCGTCCGTCGAACCTACCGGCGCGACGCGAAGGGTGCGGTACTCGGTGCCCTCGTCGGAGGTGTAGAAGACCTCGTCGCCGCCGGCCCCGAAGAGCGCGTCGCCGTAGGAGATGGTGGCGCCGTTCGCGGCCCCGTGGTTCCCGACGGGTCTCTTCTCTCCGGTCTGCGCGTCCAGAATCCAGAAGTACGACTCCGTGATGGAGATGTAGTTCCCGATCAAGAGGAAGCGGTCATCCGGCGACCAGTCCATCGGAAACCAGTATCCTTCCGTCTCCAGCGCGATCCGCTCCTTCCCGGGGTGGAGCGGATCCATGACACGGATGTCGTGGTCGCGCTTGTTTCGCGTCGTGCTTCGCCACGCGATTCTGTCCCGCGCGTTCGACCAGACGGGGCCGCCGTTCTGGGCTTCGCCGTCGGTAAGCATGACGGCTTCTCCGGTGGAAAGGTCGTACCGGAAGATCTGGCTGGCCTCGTTTCCTCCCGCGTCTTTCGTGAAGAGAAACCATCCGGGATCGTTTCCGAAGGACCCACTGCCTGCCGGTTCGTGGAAGAAGGTCAACTGCCGCCGCGCTCCGCCGGGTTTCTCCACGCGGTGAAGCTGACGCGTTTCTCCGAATCGTGTGGAGATCAGAAGCCCGCCTCCGGGAATCCAGTCCGAGAACGAGGCGGAGCGGACATTCATATACTGGTTTGTCTTGTCGACAATCCGCTGCGGGATTTCGGGAACGCCGTCGAGGACGAGGTTCCCCTCCTCGCGCCTCTCTGCCGCGGCCGGGAGTGTGAAAAGGACGACGGCAAGAGCAGTGAACACAAGACGACGGGTCATGAGTGGCTCCCCTCCAGAGTGAACGGCCTGATGCTGCGATCCTCGCGCCAGAATGAGCGGGGGGAATCGGAAGATCAAGCCCGGATCGCGCTTGCCTTGCGGCGCATTCGATTGGCCGGTTCGGTCCGATCTGCTAGGCTCATCGGGTCCGCCTGTGCACGGACTGCGTGATTCGGCTCCTCCCGCCTGATGTCGCGCCGTCTGCCACCTGCTTCCCGGGAACAACAAGGTCCGCCATGAGACATTTTCTTCGCACTTTCGCCGTCACACTTCCGTTTGCTGTCGGGCTGTCGCTTCTGCTTGTGTTCCCCGGATGTGGGGGGGAAGACGCGGCTGAAGAGTCCCCGGCCGTTGAAAAGCACGGGGCGCAGAGGAAGGGAGGCCGCGGCAAGCGTCCGGGCGGCGGGGAGAGCGTACCGGTGGCGGTGGAGCTGGCGCGAGTCGGAACGGTGTCCGCTTATCACGCATCCACCACGACGCTGGCCGCCGAGAGCCATGCGGAGATCTGGGCGCGGGCCACGGGCGTGGTGCGGGAGGTCTTCCATGAGGAGGGGGATGAGGTCGCGGCAGGTGACGAACTGCTGCGTCTGGAGGACGACGATGCGGTACTCCGCCTGAGGCAGGCGGAACTGGGGGTGGAGAAGGCGCGGGCGGAGCACCGTCGGCGGGATGCCATGCGAGAGGCGGGGATTCTCTCCGATGAGGAGTTCGAGACCGCGGAGAATACGCTGGCGCTGGCACAGGCCGAGCGTGATCGCGCCGGGCTCGAACTGTCCTGGACACGCGTGCGCGCGCCGTTCACGGGGAAGGTCACGGCGCGACTCACGGATCTCGGCGCGAATGTGGCCGTCGGGACGCCGCTCTTTGCGATGATGGACACAGACCCGCTGCTGGCACGCATTCACATCCCCGCGACGAGGATGGGGAGCGTGGCGGAGGCGCAGGAGATCGAGCTTTCGGTCGACGGCTGTTCCGAACCGCTCCGTGGGGTCGTCCACCTGGTCAGTCCTGTGGTGGACCCGACTTCCGGAACGGTGAAAGTGACCGCGGAGATTCACGAAGCGCCCGAATCCGTGCGCCCCGGCGATTTCGCGCGGGTACGGATTGTGACGGCGCGTCACGAGAACACACTCATCGTTCCTTCGATCGCGGTCTTTGAAGATCGAGGGGAGAGCGTGGTCTTTGTGGTGGAAGACGGCACGGCCGTGCGCCGGACCGTGACGACCGGATTCGTCGAAGGGGACGACACCGAACTTACCGAAGGCGTGGCCGAAGGAGAACGCGTTGTCGTGAAGGGGCAGCGCAAGCTCAAAGACGGCGCGCCGGTTGAGATCCCGGAAGCGCCGGAATCCTCATGATTCGCGGGGTTGTTCGCACGGCGGTGACCCGGCGCGTCACGGTGCTCATGGTGGCGCTCGCGGCGACCGCGTTCGGCGTGGTGGGATTCTCCCGTCTCCCGCTGGATCTCCTTCCCGACATCACCTACCCGTCCATCACCGTCCGCACGGAGTACCCGGATACCGCGCCCGCGGAAGTGGAGTACCTCGTGACACGCCCGGTCGAAGAGACGGTGGGCGTCATGCGCGGATTGCGTGAGATTCACTCCATCTCCCGGTCCGGCGTATCGGAGGTGACGCTGGAGTTCGGCTGGGGGGCGGACATGGACGAACTCTCCATGGATGTTCGCGAAAAGCTGGATCGCCTTCAACTCCCGGAGGAAGTGGAAGACCCCATCGTGCTCCGATACGACCCCGCGCTCGATCCCGTGATGCGGATGGCACTCACGGGATCGGACGATCTCGCGTTCCTGCGCCGGGTGGCGGAGGAAGAGGTGAAGGAGTCACTGGAGACGATTCCCGGCGTGGCGGCCGCGCGGATCAAGGGCGGTCTGGAGGAGGAGATTCGCGTGGACCTCCGCCAGGGGCGACTGGCCGCACTCGGTGTGGAGCCGTCCGAGGTGGCGCGGGTGCTTGCGGCGTCCAATGTGAACCAACCGGGCGGCGCGCTGGAATCGAAGGAAAGCCGCTACCTTGTGCGAACGCTGAACGAGTACGAGACTGTGGAGGAGATCGGGGAGTTGGCGGTCTCCGGATCAGGGGGCGCGGTGGTGCGTCTCCGGGATGTCGCCGAGGTGGTGCGCGGATCGAAGGATCGTGAGGAGATCACTCGCGTGGACGGGCGCGAGTCGGTGGAGATTGCCGTGCACAAAGAGGGCGACGGGAATGCGGTCGCCGTGTCGGCGTCGGTGCGGGAGAAGATCGCCCTGATCGAAGAGGCCTTGCCGGACGGCATGGAAGTGGTCGTCCTGTTCGATCAGGCTCGCTTCATTCGCCGATCGATTCGGGAGGTGCGGGGCGCGCTTCTTCTCGGCGGCCTTCTGGCGATTGCGGTCTTGTTCTTCTTCCTGCGCGATGCTCGCCCCACACTGGTGATTGCCACATCCATTCCGCTGTCCATCGTGGTGACCTTCATCCTGATGTACCGCATGGGCGTGTCGCTGAACATCATGTCGCTGGGGGGGCTGACGCTCGGGATCGGTATGCTGGTGGATGCGTCGATTGTTGTGCTGGAGGCGATCCACCGAAAGCGCGCGGACGGTCTCTCCCGTGCTGCCGCCGCCATCGAAGGCACCTGCGAGGTGGGCGGCGCGGTGGCGGCATCCGTGTTGACGACGGTGGCGGTGTTCCTGCCGATCGTCTTCGTAGAGGGCATTGCCGGGCAACTCTTCCGCGATCAGGCACTGACGGTCACAGCGAGCCTCGTGGCGTCGCTGGTCGTTGCGTTGACGGTGATCCCCATGCTGTCTTCGCTCGGCGGCGGAGGGAGCGCGAAGGCGGGCCACACGAGAGGGAGAGGCCGCGGCACCCGGGCGTACGAGCGCTTCCTTCACGCGGTCCTCGACCGGCGGGGGCTGACGCTTGGCGTCGCGTCTCTGCTGTTCCTCGCGGCCGTGGCGATCGTGCCCCGGCTCGGGCGCGAGCTGGTCCCCGAACTGACGGAGGGAGAGTTCCACTTTGAGGTCACTCTTCCCGAGGGGACGCCGCTCACGGTGACGGACCGGGTGATGGCGTCCATGGAAGAAGCGGCCCGCGCGGAACCGGGCGTGGCGCGAGTGTTCTCCAGCGTGGGAAGCCGCCTTGTGGCGGGCGGGCTTTCCATGAAGACGCAGGACGAGAATCTGGGGCAAGTGGATGTCGTGATGGAGAATCGAACCGACTCGGACGCAGAGGCTCTCGCCGCGGCACACCTTCGCGAGCAGTATGCCGCAATCCCGGACCTTTCAACCCGGCTGGCGCGACCGTCCTTCTTCAGTCTGAGTACGCCGGTCGAACTGGTGTTTCACGGGGAGGATCTGGACGCGCTCGCCGCATATCTTTCCGAACTGCTTCCCCGGGCGGAGGCGATCCCCGGCTTTGTCGACGCGCGAAGTTCGCTTGAATCCGGGAACCCGGAACTGTCGGTGGTCTTCGATCGCGACAGGCTGGCTTCGCTCGGACTGACCGTTCGAGATGTCTCTGACGCGCTCCACCACCGCGTCATGGGAACCGTCGCGTCTCGATTCCGGGAGGCGGAGAGACACATCGACATCAGGATGCGAAACCGAGAGATTGACCGGGACAGCATCGAAGACATCGAGAACCTGATCGTCAGCGAGCGTGGCGGCATTCCGATCAAGCTCTCCGCAGTCGCGGAACTGGAAGCGGCGCGGGGTCCATCTGAGATTCACCGGATTCAGCAGGGTCGCGCGGCGATCCTTGCCGGAGAGGTGTCAGGCCGGAGTCTGGGTGCCGTGTCGGAAGACCTGGCCGGAGTCGTGCGCGCGTTTCCGCCCCCGGCCGGGATCTCGTGGGAGGAAGGCGGCCAGAATCGAGAGATGAGCGTCTCCTTCGACAGCCTGCGGTTCGCGCTTCTGCTGGCGGTCTTCCTGGTCTATCTCGTGATGGCCGGGACTTTCGAGAACCTGCTCCATCCACTTCTGATTCTCTTTACATTGCCGCTGGCTCTGGTGGGCATTGTGGCGGGGCTGGGACTGGGCGGTCATACGCTGAATGTGATCTCGCTCCTGGGGACGATCTTCCTTGCCGGGGTGGTGGTGAACAACGCCATCGTGCTGGTGGACGCCATCAACCGGAACCGTCGTCAGGGTATGGAGACGCGGGAAGCGGTGGTGGAGGCGGCGCTTGTGCGTCTGCGCCCGATTGTGATGACCACGCTGACTACCGTGCTGGGACTCGTGCCGATGGCGGTGAGCTTCGGCGAAGGGTCGGAACTTCGCGCCCCGCTGGCCATGGTCGTGATCGCCGGGTTGGCGGTGGGAACCCTCCTGACGCTGGCGGTGATTCCGGCTCTCTACCTGACGGTACCCGGGCGCGTATCCGAAGAAGGGGACCTGGCCGCGGAGCTGGCCGCGGCGGAGGCCGGGACGCCCGAGGCCGCGTCGTGACGCTTCCCGAACTGGCCATTCGCCGACCCGTCACGACCGCAATGCTGCTCGTCTCGATTCTTGTTCTCGGACTTCTCGCCATCGCGAGGCTCCCGCTGGCGTTCATGCCGGAAGTGGAGCGCCCCGCGCTCTATGTGATTGCCGAGTACCCCAACGCGTCGCCGGAGACGGTGGAGCGGAACATCATCCGTCCGCTGGAAGAAGAACTCGGCTCGCTGAAAGGGCTGGAACGAGTCTGGTCCCGCTGCGATCAACAGGGCGGTCGCGTGAATGTCACCTTCCGATGGGGAACGGATCTGGATGCCGCGCGTGCGGAGATTCGGGAACGCGTGGACCGGATGCGGGACGATCTCCCGGACGATCTGGAGCGACTGCAGATCTCGCCCCACTGGAATCCCCGGGAAACGGGCGAGACGATCATGGAGGGACGGATCTCCTCCGCTCGGGATCTGAGTCGCGATTACGAACTTCTGGAACGGAAGATCGTTCGTCCACTGGAGCGAATCGCCGGTGTGGCTCAGGTGACGCTGGATGGCGTGAACCCCCGCGAAGTCCGAATCGACCTGCGACTGGACGCGCTTTCCCGACACCGCGTGGACATTCGCGAGGTCATGTCGGCACTGGCGGAGAACAACCAGGATCGTGCGCTGGGCGTGGTGCGCAAGGGAGATCGCCGGATCCTGCTGCGCAGCCTGGGGCGTTTCCGAGAGATCGACGAGATTCGTCAGGTGGCCGTTTCCGCGTCCGGAATCCGGCTGGAGGATGTCGCGGTTGTGACCTTTGCAGAGCCGCCCCTGGAATACGGGCGGCATCTCGACCGGCAGTTTGCCATCGGCGTGAGTGTCACGAAAGAACCGAGCGCGAACACGGTCACCATCAGCGAAGAGATTCGCGCGCGTGTCGCTGCCATGGACGCGGACCCGGATCTGTCGGGGATTCGTTTCCTTGTCTGGGAAGATCAGGGGAAGGAGATACGAAAGACGCTGGCCGACCTCCGGCACACCGGTGTTCTGGGCGGGATTCTCGCGTCCATCATGCTGTTTCTCTTCCTGCGGAGAGTTCGACCGACGCTGATTGTCGTGGCGTGCATTCCGTTCTCCGTCATCGCGGCGTGTGCCGTGGTCTGGGCGCGGGGGGCCACGCTCAACACGCTGACCCTCCTGGGACTCATTGTAGGAATCGGGATGCTCGTGGACAACGCGGTGGTCGTGATGGAGAACATCCACCGGTATCGGGAGAAGGGGATGTCAGGGCGTGTTGCCGCGCTCTTCGGGTCGCGCGAGGTGTCCGTGGCCATCACGGCGGCGACCCTGACATCGATCATCGTCTTCCTGCCGATCATCTTCTCCCGACCGAATGAGATGAACCTCTACCTTCGGGAACTGGGTCTCACGATCTGCTTCACCCTCGTGGCGTCGCTCTTCATCAGCCAGACGCTCATTCCACTGGCAATGGCCCGATCCCGCACCGCCGCACTGCCGGGGACTTCGCGCTTCATGTCGGCGCTTCGCCGCCGCTATGTCCGCGCTCTCGACTTCACGCTGGATCATCGCTGGATCGCGCCGCTGGCGGGAATCGCCGTGATGGCCTCGGCCGTCGTTCCGTACCGCGGTGTCGAGAAGAACTTCGATGTGAGTTCGCCCGAGATGTTCGTCGGCGTCCGCTATATCCTGAGTGAGGAACTTCCGCTGGACCGGAAAGAGGCCTTGATCAACCGGGTGGAAGAGGTGCTCGACGGTCATCGCGAGGAGTTCCACATCCGTTCCATCTACAGTTTCTGGAACGAACGATGGATGATCACGCGCCTCTACATGGAAGAGGGACATACGCACGAAGAGGAAATGAACCGCATCCGGCGTGGCCTTCAGGAAGTCGTGCCGAAGATTCCCGGCGTGCGTCTTCAGGTACAGGACAGCCGACCCTTCTGGCAGCGGAATCGCGGGAAGCGCGTTGCATTTCAACTACGCGGAGAGGACACGGGGAAACTCGCGGAACTGGCCGATGAAGCCCGGCAACTCCTGGAGGGCGTGGATGGACTCTTTGACTTCTACTCCTCCGCCGACGGCGGAAAGCTGGAGGTGGAAACGAGGATAGACCGGGATCGTGCGCGGGCTTACGGCGTGCCGGTGGACGAACCCGGCCAGATCGTGGGGCTCACCTTTCGCGGCCGCAGGCTTCCTCGCTTCCTCGGCCCAGATGGCGAAGTGGAGATGGAACTTGCGCTCGACGAAGGAGAAGTGACAAACCTCCACAGCCTGCATGACCTTCCCTTGCCCCGCGGGGGCGCCGCGCCGGTGCCTCTGGCCAGCGTTGCGGAGTTTGCGGTGGTGAAGGGACCGGACGACATCCAGCGCGACGATCGAGTGACCGGAGTCTGGGTGGGAGCGCGCTACGAGGAAGGGCAGAAGGAAGAGCACGCGGCAGCGGCGCGGGCCGCGCTGGAGGAGATGGCTCTCCCGTACGGGTATTCATGGGACTTCGATTCTTTCCGGAGGGATTCGCGCGAAAGCCAGCGGGAGTTTTTTCTGAATCTTCTTCTGGCGCTGGGGTTGATCTTTGGAGTGATGGCCTCTCTCTTTGAATCCGCGCGTCAGGCTGTGTCGCTGATGATCTCTCTTCCGTTCGCCGTGGCGGGCGCACTCTGGATGCTGTACTTCACCGGGACGGATTTCGACCAACCGGCGTCGGTGGGGCTGTTCCTGCTGCTCGGCGTAGTGGTGAACAACGGCATCGTGATGATCGAGCACATCAACGGGTATCGTCGAAGCGGAATGGCCCGCCGCGATTCGATGCTTCGCGGCGGCGCGGAGCGGTTGCGGCCCGTTCTCATGACCGCCGCGACGACGCTTCTGGGGCTGATCCCGATCGTGGTTCGAAAGCCCGCTCTCGGTGGGGTCTACTACTACTCGATGGCGCTTGTCTTGATCGGGGGGCTGGCCGTGTCGACGGTTCTCACTTCGCTTCTTCTGCCGACCACCGTGTGCATTACCGAGGATGCTCTTGGGAAGGCGGGCGGTCTTGTTCGCCGCGTTGTGTCCAGAAGAGCAGGCCGCCGATTGCGGAAACGCCAAGATCCAGGAACCGCATAGTCACGGACAGCGCGAGTGCCGCTTCCGCGGAGTGGCCCAGCGCGCCGAGCGTGAAGACGAGCACGCCCTCGCGAACGCCCAGTCCGTTCACGGAGACGGGGATGCGCATCGACACGAGGGTCACCGGGACAATGAGGAGCAACGGGACAAGGCCGACCTTGAGGCTCAACGACAGGCAGGCGACATGAGTCACGAGCGTCATCGCCGCCACTTCCACAATGGATAGGAAGAAGTACACGGTGACGGCGCGCTTCCGGCCTGCGTACCTTCGATAGGCGCGAATCAGAGAGTCGGCGAGCGCCCGCAGGCGAAAGCGTTCCAGCGGCCGGGAGAGTCGCGTGGTGATGGACTCAAAGCGCGGGGAAAGACTGGTGACGGCACCTGCGGCGGCAATGGCGGATACGACGAGGATGCCGCCGGGGAGGCCTTCGGGTGCGGGAGCGTCGAGGAAGGCTCCCACAAGCACCGCAACGGACGCTGTGGCGAGGAGCGCGCAAAACCCGACGACGCGCTCCATGGCGATCGAGGCGACCACTTCATCGGTGGGCAGGCGCATCTTGCGAAGCAGAAAGACGCGAGCCACATCGCCACCCACGCCGGACGGCAGGAACTGCCCCGCGAAGTTGCCCATGTAGGTGTTGGCGATGGCATCACGCAGCCGGATCGGGGTGCCGGAACTGAGCAGAAGCCCGCGCCACTTCCATGCCTGAAGCATACGGTCCACATGCAGGAGCACGCATGCCGCAAGGAGGCTCCCCGCGTGAACTCCGGCAAGGCGGGCCACGATCCCCGAGAGATCGGCGCGCCACAAGAGGAAGCCGAGCAGTCCGGCACTGACAACCCCACGCACGATGCGCGCCGAAGGAGTGCTCTTTGGTGTGGCGCGGGTGGGGTCAGGGGTCATCAGGAGATCCCGAGCGTCTGGTGGAGGAGTGCGATGGAGTCAGGAAGCAGACACTCGGCCGCGATCGCTTCCCATTCGCGGGTAACCGGGTAATCGCGCGAGAAGAAGGTCTCCATGCGGACCGTGGATGCCATGATGTAGGCGGGGAGCGCGATCGGAAGCACCTCGTGAGGGACGCCGCCTTCCGTCGCGCACTCCCAGAGGAAGTCGCGAATGCGGTGCGAGAGGGCGGACCGCTCCAGAAACCCCTCGCGGAACCCCCCGAGTCGTCCGCGTCCGGTCTGCATTCCGTGCCGGAGGCAGTGATCCACGGCGAAGTGGACGGGGTCCACCCACGGGAGTTGCCGTTTTGCGCCGAACTCCCAGTCCACCGCACCCGCGCTGGCCCCGTGGAGGATAAGGTTGGACGCGAGAAAGTCGCCGTGTCCGATTGCGACCGGAGAGGTCTTCTCCTTCCGCGCGTGGATTCCCGCGAGAACCTCCTCGGCCCCGTCGAGCACCGGCGCGGGCAGGTGATCACGCTCCCGTGGGAACCGCTCCACCGCGTCGGTGACCGGCTGCCAGAGGGCGCGCTCGTTTCCTTCTGGAAAGGTGGTCGCGCGCCAGAATCGCGCCAGCCATCGCCGGGCAAGGTCCAGCAAGTCTTCCGAGGAGGGCGCACCGGGAGATCCCGGCGTCGGCAGACGGTCCATCGGAACACCGGGCAGGATGCTCTGCGCAGTGGCAAGCCGCGCCCCGTCCGTGACCCGGAAGAGCGCCTCGGGGAAGAGGTGCCCGACTCCGGTGGGGGCGGCTTCGGCCAGTTCCTCCAGGAACGAATACTCGTGCTCGACCCAGCGGTGTGCGGTCTTCACGCGCGGCATCTTGACCAGGAGAAGCGGGCGTGGATCTCCCCGGCGGAATGCGAAGAGCAGCACCTTGCCGTGCCGTCCCCCGACTCCCCCGGACAGGAGAAACGACAGATCCAGCGTCGGGTTCCCGGGGAGGTTCATGCGTTCCCACCGGTCGGCGATCGTCTTGCGAAGGATGTCGATCATCGCGACCTCTCCCGCGTGGCGAGGATGGCATAGTGCGGGATGAGCCTCGGGATGACTCCGGCGCGGAATCCCGCGCGGGCCAGCGCCACCTTCACCCGGCGGCCGACGGTCCGTGCGGGGGTGCGCGTCGCGTAGTGGTCGAAGACGGTGGGATCATCGAGCGGGATGATCTCCCGCGGGTTCCGGTAGGTGGGGAGCGTTGCGTGGAAGGAGATCCCCCCGAAGCCCGCGCTCTTGAGAAGCCTTCGGTAGCCGTCCAGCGAGTGCGTGTAGGCGCGATAGTCCCGTCCGGTCCGCATCCGAGTCCATGCCTGTGCCATGAATCGGGGCATGAGGTTGGTCCCTCGGAGCTTCGTGTGGTCATCGGGAGTGCCGGTGAAGTAGTGGTAGCCGTATCGGTTTTCGATTCCGATGTAGAGGCTGCCCCCCGGCGCGATCTTCCGGTGGATGTTCTCCAGCACGAGGCGCTGGACATCGCGCGGGTTGCGTCGCACTCGGGACAGCCCCACCCACTCCAGCACGCCGTTCAGGATGACCAGATCGAAGGTGCCGTCCGGGAAGGGGATGTCCTGAGCGGGGGTCGCGATGGGCTGCACATGGTCGAAGCCGGACTGGCGGGCGCGGATCTCAAGAAAGCGGGCGCGCTCTACCATGTCGTCCGCTGCGACGACGAGTCCCACCTCGGGGGCGATCGCCATCGAGAGGGCGCCCCATCCGGCGCCGATGTCCAGCACACGGCTGTCTTCGTTCAGCGGAAGAAGAAATCGCCAGTCCGCTCGCGAGGCGTCGGTGGCGTAGTCGTAGAGGAATCGCCCGCGCGGGGCGGCGCCTTCTTCGTCGGCCCCGGCGTCAGGCCTGTCGCGGAGTTCTCCCGTCTCTCCGAGAAGCCTCCTGCGCAGCGCCCGGTCCCAGCCTTCCAGTTCCGCCTCCTCCAGAAGAGGCTCCATTTCACGCTGGGGAATCTCGCCCCAGTATCCGTCGGGATCGGAGAAGACGGGGACCTTGCCGATGCGTGGCCACCGGGTCCCGCAGGACGGGCAAGTCACTTCGCCAGGCCCGGTCTTCAGCCGCGCTCCATCCTCGGGGCAGGCGAGGAACGCTTCCGCCGCGCGGGCGGTCGCGAGTGGGTGGGCAGTCATGGTGTTCCTTCCGGAGGCGGTGCGGTGGATCCGCGCCGCAGGATGGTCCGCAGGATCTCCCGGTCGTCCGGACCGAGAATGCGAAGAAGGACGAGTGCCACGAACGCGTACAGGGCCGCGCCTGCCGGGATCACCGCGCCGGTCGGCCAATCGCGGGCGAGGTGAACCGCCAGCGCCATCACCGCTGAAGCCACCACGGGTCGCCAGAGGATCTTCGGGAAGTTCACGCGGTAGAGGTGTTGCGTCACGAGGCGATGATGCAGGGCGAAGCTCACGAAAGTGGTCCCGACGGTGGCCGCTGCGGCGCCCTGAATGCCGTAACGCGGGATGAGGATCGCATTGGCGACTCCGTTGACAGCCAGCGCGATGAGTTTGATCGACAGAAAGCTGCGTTGCTTCCCGGCGGTGAAGAGCATGTACCCGAGGAGGGTGTTCGTGAAGAAGAAGAAGAGCGTCCAGATCAGGATTCGGAGCGCGGGGCCGGAAGGCGCGAAGTCGTCGCCGTATACGAGATGCATCGTCTCCGGCGCGAGCGTGGAGAGGCCGGCCACGAGCGGAAGGCCCACCGCCAGCTGGTAACGGAATGCCGTATCGCAGAGACGCCGGAGTGACGCGCCGTCGTTTCCGTAGAGGCGTGAGAGCACCGGATAGATCGCGGTCACGAAGATGGACGGAATCATCACGAGCGCGCGCAGCACACTGTATGCCGCGCCGTAGAGACCCACTTCCGCTTCGTCGCGGAGCTTGGACAGCATGACCACATCCATGCGGAAGTAGAGCAACCCGACGAGATTCGTGAGGAAGAGCGGGTAGGCTTCGTGGAGGAGTGTCATCATTCCCGCGCGGGAAGGGCGTTGCGGAATGCGAAGGGAGAGTCGGCGGAGGAGGAGCAGGTGCACGGGAATGACGGCAAAGCTCCCCGCGACCTGAACCACCAGCACATCGACCACCCCCGCCCCGCGAGCGAGAAGCGCAAGGCTCACTCCCGTGACGACGATCTTCATCCCGCCGGACGCCATGGTCATGAACTCCATGCGTTCGAAGCCCTGATAAACGGCCGCGGCGGCCTCGGCCAGCGGATCCGCCAGGAGGGCGAGGCACAGGAGTCGGATGGCGGTGGTCGTCTCCGGCGGATAGTGGAGCAGTTCCACCGCGCCCAGCATCAACAGGCAGGCGGGAAGCGTGAGCGCCAGCTTCGCGCCCATCATCTCCGCGAAGTAGGAACCGGCTCGCCTGCGATCGCGGGCGACATCGCGGATGGCCAGCGTGTCGAGTCCGAAGTTCGGGATGAGGACGAACACCTGAAGGAAAGCGGTGGCCAGCGTGTAGACGCCCAGCCCTTCGCGGCCGAGGATTCGGCCGATGGCCATCACGAGCACGAACGACAGCACGAACCCCGTACCCCGCATCAGGAACAGGAAACCAGCGTTCTTCGCAATGGTCCGACTTGTGGACAAGAGGCTCTCCCGCGACCCGGCAACCCTGCGCACCCGGACTCCCATCCGACCGGTGAACCGGGGCATTGTGGCCGGGATGGTCCGAGAGTTCAAGAAGTGCTACACTTCAGCCGATTGGCGTAGAGTAGCCGCACGGGTCGTCTTTCCCCCAGGCCCGAAGCACGCAGTTCCCCCAGGCGAGGTGTCATGGACTCCGCGAAGCCGTGGTCGGCCGGGCAGTCGTTGCACGGTCAGGAACTGGAAGCTCTGCGCGAAAGCGAAGAGCGGTTGAAGCTCGCTCTTGCCGGATCTGACGAGGGTGTGTGGGACTGGAATATCGTCACGGGAGATGTTCACTTCAGCCGCCGCTGGATGGAGATGCTGGAGTACCTGCCGGGTGAGCTGGAAGGGAATGTCAGCACCTGGGAGAAACTGGTCCACCCCGACGACATGCCCATGGTGATGGCCGTTCTTCAGAAGCACCTGGACGGGGAAACCCCGTTCTATGAAACGGAGCATCGTCTTCTCACGAAGTCCGGGGAATGGAAGTGGATTCTGGATCGCGGGAAGGTCATGGAGCGTGACGCCGACGGGAACGCGGTCCGCGCCCCAAGTCGATCGGCGCATTGGTTGGCGGATTCAAGTCGGCCACGACTCGCCGCATCCGCATGCTGTACAACACTCCAGGCACAAGGGTCTGGCAACGCAACTACCACGACAGCATCATTCGAAGCGCACCCTCGCTGAATCGCATCCGCGAGTACATCCGGGCCAACCCGGCCAACTGGGCGGCCAGGCGCCACAGCCCGAGAGGATCGACTGGTGATCGCCGGCCTTCCCCGCCTGCACCCGTTGTTCACCAGCGAGAGCAGGCGGGGGCGGTCCCGCGCAGGGTCAGCGGTAGCGAGCCTTGACGGCACCCCAGGAAGCCGGGGACAGCGCGTCCACGCCGCACCCGAAGCCGAGCGCCCCGATCTGCACGCCGCAGCTGTTGTTCTCCGCGATGCACGGGGAGGCGCCGTCCAGCGTGTAATCACCCCAGCCGGACGGTGCGGACGCGCAGGGCCACCCCGCGCAGAAGAGCGGGTCGGTGAAGACGCTCCCCGGCGAGAAGTCGACTTCGCCCGGTCCAAAGAACGCGGAGGAGTCGACCACGCAGCACAGGAACTGGATGTCGGATGTGGCATCGGCGGTGTAGAGCTCGGGCCCGTCGTTGGAGCAATTGCCCCACAGGATGGACCGCTCCACCTCGGGCTGGGACCCCTGAAGGTAGATGCCGCCGCCGTAGCTGGTGGCGCGGTTGCCGGATATGGTGGAGCCTTCGACGACGGGCTCTGAATCCGTCACGAAGGAGCAGCCGCCGCCGTAGGCCCCGGCCGCGTTGCCCACGACAACACAGTCCACCAGTTCGACATCGCAGTGGTAGTTCCCCTGTACGCCGCCCGCGCTGAAGACGGCGGTGTTCGCCGTGATCGTGCAGCCGGTGATGAGCGGTGAGGAGTACTCGTAGCAGGAAACACCGCCGCCATCGTAGCCGGCCTCATTCCCCGAGATGGTGCAGTTTCGGATGGTCGGGGAGGCGGAGCGTTCGCATCGAATCCCGCCGCCGGAGAAGTAAGACGAGTTCTCGGTGATCACGCAGTCCTCGATGACCGGCGAAGCGTGCTGAATGAAGACGGCACCGCCGTTCAGTGTGGCGACATTCTCCGTGAGAATGCAGTTGGTGATCGTGGGCGAAGAATACGAACAGTAGATCGCCCCGCCGTATGTCACCTGTCCGTTGCGGATGGTGATGCCCTCCACCCGCGAATCCGGCCCCTCGAACGCCCAGAAGATGAGCGCGCGTTCCGACGCTTCGCAGTCGATGATGCAGTCTTCCGGATTCCCGCTTCCGGAGCGGAGCGTGATGGCCTTGCCGTGGAACTCCAGCCCCCAGCTGCCCCAGCCGCGGTAGGTCCCGTCGGCCAGTTCGATGACATCCCCGTTCACCACAATGTCCAGCGCCTCGCGAATCGTGGCGATGTCGCCCGTTCCGTCCGCGCGGAGGTAATAGACGGTGGCCTTTGCCGGAGCGGCGGAAAGCAGGTGAAGTGCGGCCAGCATGAGCAGTCGCGCCGGGAGAGTGGACCGTGAAGAAGCAGCCATTCGTTCAACCTCCGGGGCGGAAGGTGAGCGAAGTATAGCACAGAGCAAGACCCGTGTGGAGCCAAATGCGATGCAACCACGGGAGTTAGCGATTCTCTTGGCAAGACTGGCTAGCGTTGGAGCTTGCCGGGAGTTATTGCCCCCTCCGGTCTCAATCGGGTGTCTCCTTGCGATGAGTGGACTCCGTCAGGCGACCCCACTCCCCAGGTGCCCAACTCAAGGCGGTGAAGGGTACCGTTTGACCTGCCGATCATTCAAGCGTATGTTTGAAACCCCCGTTTGATTCGCACGGTCTCAGAGACCGATTCACTGTTCGGGAGGCTCCATGAACTGTCCGAGCGATCTACCCGGCGAAGCCCACGCAGCCACGCGGGATCGCCTGCTCGATGCGGCGGAACAGCTCTTTGCCAGGCAGGGGATTGCCGCGACTTCCTTGCGGCAGGTCACTTACGAGGCGAACGCGAATCTCGCAGCGGTCCACTACCACTTCGGGTCGAGAGCGGAACTCGTGAAGGCCGTCTTCGCCCGCCGGGTCCAGCCGATGAATGCGGAGCGAATCCGTTTGCTCGATGCGTGTGAGGCCGCCGCCCCGGAGAGCGGCCCTGCGCTGGAGGACATCTTCACCGCGCTTCTGTCTCCGGCGCTTCGCCTTGGGGAGCGGTCGGAAGATGGCGGCTTCACCTTCATGCAGCTTATGGGGCGCGCGCACATGGAAGCGGGCGAAGAGTTGCGTCCGCTGATTGCGTCTCTCTTCCATGAGGTGCTGGGGAGATTCTCGGCGGCGTTGTCGCGCGCGCTTCCGGGAGTTCCGCAGGAGGTCATTCTGTGGCGGATGCGGTTCGCGCTGGGCGCCATGGCCTTCGCGATGATCCATGGCTCCCGGATGGGGGCTGGTCATCCTGACGACAGCGGGAGTTGTTGCGACGGGCCGGTTCTGGACCATCTCATTCCGTTCGTGGTGGCCGGGTTCCGGTCGAATGCGGTGGACCCGGATGCCGGGGGGGCGTCGTGATGCGTGTGTGGTCCCCGGCCGCGGCCTCTCTCGTCGCTGCGCTCCTGACCGCGGGGTGCGCATCTTCGCCGCCGCGCACGCCAACCCGTCTTGCGCCGGATTTTCCGTCGTCGTTCACCGCCGCGCCGCCGGACTCCGCCGCCGGTTCCGCCGCCGGGTTCTGGGAGTCGTTGGGGGATCCGCGTCTTCCCGGGCTTGTGGAAGAAGCGCTCCTGCACAATCGGGATCTCGTCGCCGCCGCCGCCGGAGTGGAGGCCGCCGCCGCCGAGGCTCGCATGGCCGGAGCGGGCCTTCTGCCGGGCGTGCAGGCTGGTCTCCAGCGGACACGATCCCGACAGGTGTTCGTCGGCCTGCCGATTCCCGGGGGTTCCGGAGGGGGGATCTCGTCGACCTCCACCGGTTACGGGGCGTCAGTGGATGTTTCCTGGGAAGTGGACCTCTGGGGACGGGTGCGGGCCGCCGCTTCGGCGGGGGTCGCGTCGTATGAGGCCACCGCCGCGGAGTATGAGGCCGCGCGCTTGTCCATTGCCGCGCAGACGGTCAAGAGCTGGTTCGCGGTAGTGGAAGCGCGGCAGCAGGAGGAACTCGCCCGGGCGACGGTCGGCAGCTACCGGGCCGCGGAGAGTCGCGTTCGCGAACGCTATCGGCGCGGGTTGAGGCCCTCGCTCGATCTCCGGCTTCTTCGCGCCGAAGCGGCCGGGGCCGAGGCGGTGCTGGCCGACCGGAGGATCGCGCTGGACCGACTGACGCGGTCGCTCGAAGTGCTGCTGGGACGCTATCCTGCTGGAGAAATGCACCCGGAGGGCCCCCTCCCGATTCCGGAATCCGTTCCCGCCGGGCTCCCGGCGGATCTGCTGCTTCGTCGTCCGGATCTGGTGGCGGCGGAGCGGCGCCTGGCGGCAGCCGGGGCCGCGCGGTCCGAAGCGCGCCGCGCTCTGCTCCCGCGCATCAGCCTCACGGCGTCAGGCGGTCGCACGAGTTCGGCGCTGCAGGACCTTACGGAAGGGGACTTCTCCACCTGGGGACTCGTCGCCGGAGTTCTGCAGCCGCTCTTCCAGCGGGGGAAGCTCCGCGCGCGCGTCGCACAGGCCGGTGCGATCGAAGATCAGGCGCTCGCCGCATGGGCGGGGGATGTGCTGGGGGCATGCGCGGAGGTGGAGGGGCTTCTCGCGGCGGATGCGCATCTTGCCGAAGCGGAGGCGGCCCGGCGTGAAGCGGCCCGGGAATCGCAGGAGGCCGAGCGTCTCGCGACGGAGCGGTACGAGTCCGGCCTGTCCGATGTCATCATGCTGCTTCAGGCCCGCCGCGGCGCCCATGCTGCTGAAAGCGGCCTCGTCGCCGTGCGCCTTCGTCGTCTTGTGAACCGCGTCGATCTGCATCTTGCCCTTGGCGGGGAACTGCCGCCGACCGTCGGGGACGCTCCCCGCGAACCCGATTCCGAAGGATGAGGCTCATGAAGATTCACCCGAAAGTTCTCCTTCCCGTTCTTGTCGTCGCTCTCGGAGCGATCGGAGCCGTCACGCTGGTGAAGACCCGGCGTGCGGTTCGGTCCGAAGCCACGGCGGTTCCGCCGCCGCTCGTCCGTGTCATGGAGGTGGAGACGAGCCGAGTCCGTCTGGATGTTTACTCCCGGGGGATGGTCGAAGCGGAAGTGGAAACGGACCTTGTCGCGCGCGTGGCGGGCGAAGTCATGGAGGTGTCGCCGTCGTTTGTCGCGGGTGGGTTCTTTGATGATGGGGATCTTCTTCTGCGGATTGACCCGGCCGACTATGAACTGGCCGTCGTTCAGGCCGAAGCGGCGGTCGCGCAGGCATGGGTCCGGCTCCTGCATGAAGAAGGAGAGGCCGAGGTGGCTCGCGCCGACTGGGAGCGGCTCGGTGGGGCCGACGCTCCGGACGCACTGGTGCTGCGACTGCCCCATGTAGCGGAAGCGCGTGCGCAGCATGCGGCGGCGGAGGCGTTGCTGGGTCGTGCGCGACTCGACCTCGACCGCACGGTCGTGCGCGCTCCCTATGACGGACAGGTGCGCGCGAAGGCGGTCGATGTCGGGGGACAGGTGGCGCCCGGTACGCCGCTCGGGAGGATCTACGGCAGCGAGGCGGCGCTTGTCCGACTGCCAGTTCCTGTTGAGGACATGGCGTTCGTGGATACGGCCGCAGAGCCAGCGGTTCGTCTGACCGGGGACTTCGCGGGGCGCACCCACGAATGGAGCGGCGTCGTCGCACGAGCAGAGGGCGAGATCGACCCGAGAACGCGCACCGTGAAACTCGTCGCACGCATTGCGGACCCCATGACTCCCGGAGCGAATGGTCGCCCGCCGCTGATGACGGGACTTTTCGTGGAAGCGCGTGTGGAGGGTCTCACGATGGACGATGCGGTCGTTCTCCCCCGGTCGGTGTTGCGGGGCGGGGACCGGGTGCTTCTTGTCGAGGGGGACCAGCTTCGCTACCGGAGCGTCGGCGTCGTGCGCGTGCACGGGGAGGATGCCGTGATCGGAAGCGGGCTTGCCGACGGGGACCTCGTGTGCCTGTCGGCCATGGCTGCCCCTGTTGAGGGCATGACCGTGCGGACCGTTCTGGAAGAGATCCCGGGAGGCGCGCGTTGAGAGCCCCTGTTCGATGGATGGCCGGCAACCCGGTCGCCGCAAATCTCCTGATGGTGCTGATCCTCGTGGGCGGGATGCTCACCTATCCGATCATCAAGCGCGAGATCTTTCCCGAGATATCCGCCGGGATGATCGCGGTATCGGTCCTCTACCCGGGCGCGTCTCCGGAGGAGGTGGAGAACGGGATCTGCCTTCGCATTGAAGAGGAGATTGAAGGGCTGGAGGGCATTCGGAGGATCACCGCAACCGCCGCGGAGGGGGCCGGCCAGGTCACGGCGGAGACGGTTCCCGGAAAGGACCACAGCGATCTCCTGGACGAGATCAAGGCGCGCGTCGATGCCATCGAGAACTTTCCCGAGAACGCCGAAAACCCCGTGGTCGAAGATGTTGTGGTTCGACGCCAGGTGCTCTCCGTGGCGGTCTCCGGAGATGCCGAGGAAGCATCGCTCAAGCGTTATGCGGAGAAGGTCCGGGATGACATTGCCGCGCTTGAGGGAATCACGCAGGTGGATCTGGGCTTTGCCCGTCCTTACGAGATCTCCGTGGAGGTTTCGGAGGATGCTCTGGAGCGACATGGTCTCACGATCGATCTGGTTGCGCGTGCCGTCCGGCAATCGTCGCTGGAACTTCCGGGTGGATCGGTCAAGACGGCGGGCGGCGAAGTGCTCTTCCGGACGAGCGGGCAGGCGTACACCGGGGGAGATTTCGGCGACATCGTGCTGATGACTCGACCCGACGGGACACGCGTGCTGTTGCGGGATGTCGCCACGGTGCGCGACGGCTTCCGCGATACCGGAGAGAAGGCGTTCTTCGACGGAGCACCCGCGCTTCTCGTGCGCGTTTTTCGCGTGGGCGACCAGAACGCTCTTCATGTGGCGGACCGCGTGAAGGAGTTCGTGGCTCGGGCTTCGGATTCAGGTCGTTATCCCGAGGGGATCTCGCTGACCGTCTGGGAGGACGACTCCGTGATCCTGCGCGGGCGCCTCAGTCTGCTCATTCGGAACGGTCGGACGGGTCTCGCGCTGGTGTTCCTGTGTCTTGCGCTCTTCCTTCGGCTTCGCCTGGCGTTCTGGGTCGCGCTGGGGATCCCCATCTCCTTCCTGGGCGCGGTGTGGCTCATGCCGACAATGGGCGTGTCGATCAACCTGATCTCGCTCTTCGGGTTCATCGTCGTGCTGGGGATTGTCGTGGATGATGCCATCGTGGTGGGGGAGAGCATCTACTCCCGGCTTCAGCGTGGTGAGCGTGGCGTGGAGGCCTCCGTTCAGGGAGCGCTTCGCGTCATGACGCCCGTGTGCTTCGCGGTGCTTACCACCATCGTCACCTTCACGCCCCTTCTGACGCTCCCCGGGACCATGGGGCAGGTCTGGCGGGTGATCCCGTTGATCGTGATCCCGGTGCTATTGCTTTCGCTGGTTGAATCGCTCTTCATTCTTCCGGCGCACCTGTCGCATGTGCGCCTGCGAGACCGTGCGACGGGGCTTCTCTCCGGGTGGAACCGGTTTCAGGGGAAAGTAGACGCGGGGCTTCAGCGGGTGGTCCGGAACTACTACCGGCCCGGGCTTGACTTCGCTTTGCGCTGGAGATACCTCACGCTGGCCGTGGGCTTTGCCACGCTTCTGATCACGGTCGGACTGGTGGGCGGCGGTTGGCTTCGCTTCGTGTTCTTCCCTCCGGTGGAGGCGGACCACATCGTCTCCTTCCTCACCATGCCCAAGGGAACGCCAGCGGAAGTTACCGAGCAGATGGTCTCCCGGCTGTCCGATTCCGCGGACCTCCTGCGGCGGGAGATTGAAGAGGACTCCCCGGAGAATGCCGGGGCCATTCGACATGGACTCGTGTCGGTCGGGGCGCAACCGTATCGTGCCCGTGCGGCGCATGGCCCGCTGGGAGTGGCTGCGTCGTTTGGCGGGGAGCATCTTGCGGAGGTCCACCTGGAACTCTCCCCGTCGGAGGGCCGAAAGATCTCCAGCGCATACCTGGCTCGCCGGTGGCGGGAACTGACGGGCCCGATTCCCGATGTGGAGGAACTGACCTATACCTCCAGCCTCTTTGATGCGGGACAGGCGATCCATGTGCAGCTGGCCGGGCCGGACCTTGCGGAGTTGCGTGAAGTGTCGCAGGAGGTGCAGGCGAGGATTCGCGAATACCCGGGAACGCTCGATGTCGGAGACTCTTTCCGGCTGGGGAAGGAAGAGATTCGCCTGTCGCTTCGGCCGGAAGCGGAAGTGCTGGGGATCACGCTGATCGATCTGGCGCGGCAGGTGCGACAGGCATTCTACGGTGAAGAGGTGCAGCGCATTCAGCGCGGTCGCGACGATGTCAGAGTCATGGTGCGCTATCCCGAGAACCGGCGTCGCTCTCTCGGGGATCTGGAGCGGATGCGCATTCGAACGGCGGGCGGAGTGGAGGTGCCGTTCGGGACAGTGGCGTTCGCGGAGAAGGGGCGGGGGTATTCCGCGATCAACCGTTCCGACCGCAAGCGCGTCATCGATGTCATCGGCGATGTGGACCTGAGCATCGCCAGTTCCAACGAGATTGTCCGCGCAGTCACGACGGACGTTCTCCCGGCGGTTCTGCGTGACCATCCGGATGTGTCGTATTCGCTGGAGGGCGAACAGAAAGAGCAACGGGAGATGATCGACCATCTGATCCGGGGGTTCTCCGTCGCGATGCTGTTTGTCTTCGTCCTGCTGGCCGTTCCCCTGAAGTCCTATATCCAGCCGATCATTGTGATGTCCGCCATTCCATTCGGGATTGTCGGTGCAATCTGGGGCCACATCATCATGGGGATGGACCTGACGATTCTATCCCTTGCGGGCGTGGTGGCACTGTCCGGCGTGGTTGTGAACGACAGCCTCGTTCTGGTCCACTTTGTGAATCGGGGCGTGGCCGAAGGAAAGGGCACGCTGGAAGCCGCGCGCGAAGCCGGAGTGAAGCGTTTCCGTGCGATCATGCTGACCTCGCTCACTACCTTCGCGGGCCTGAGCCCCATGCTGTTCGAGAAGAGCGTTCAGGCGCAGTTCCTGATTCCGCTGGCGGTGTCGCTGGCGTTTGGTGTGATCTTCTCGACCTTCATCACGCTGGGCCTCGTCCCCGTGGGGTATGTCGTGCTGGAGGATGTGCGGCGGATGGCCGCCCGCATCACCGGGCGGGGACAGTCACCGAGAACGCTCCCCGAAGCTCCCTGAACCGATACCCGGTGGCCAGATCCTCCGGGTAGTCCTGCCGAAGAACGGCGCGGACATCTTCGGCCAGCTCCTCTTTCGGGCCGTGGCATTTCAGACAGAGCGGCTTCTCAATGCGAATGGCGCGCAGGTAATGCCAGTCGCCGGCACTGTCCGCGAAGAAGGTGTCGGCCGGGGCGCCCTCCTCGGAGAAACGCGCGAGGACTGCGCGTTCGAGCTGGTTCGGAGCGCCGCCCGGATTGCGGTTCCGATCACTGACACGGCGGATGCGAAGACCGAGCACGGCGGAGACGCTGTCGGTCAGTGCCATGGCTCGCGAGGCGCACACGGTCACTGCCTCAGCTGGCCCCCCGGAGGACACGGCGGCCTTCAGTTCCGCGCCGAGCGTCTTCGTGAGAAGGTCGGCGGCCAGTACGCCCCGGACGCGAGCTTCTTCACGGGCGATCCGGACCTTCATCTGCTCATGGGTGACCCCACGGGAAATGTCATCCTCCGCGGCGGGTCTTGCGACCGCGACCGCCAGAAGAAGAAGGGTGGCGGCCGCGACTTCCCTCATGTTGTCCTCCCGGTCGGCGAATGAGCAGGATCTTCCGAACGGGGTCCGCATACGGCCCCGCAAGCCGCACGAAGTATACGCCGGACGCGACGGCCCGCATCATTCCTTTCGTCCGGACACGCGCCCGCCCCCCTCGCGGAAAGCGGTCCCGGCGCGAAGGCGCGCGGCATCGCCGGGGCGGACAGGGACAGTCGCGGTCAGGGCGGTTTCATCCGGTCGCACGATCCTGTATAATGATTTCAGATCCACCCGCCACCGCCACTTCCCCCCCGTGGTGAATCGTTCAAGCCTTTCCCGCCTCTTGGAGTGTCTGCATGCGTCGGGGTCCATCCCTACTCCTCTGGCTTGCCATCGGGATGCCGGTGTGCGGTGTTGCGTATGCGTTCGCCCCGGTTGGCGGCGCGGAGGTGGTCCCGGCGTACCGGCGTCTTGAGGCGACCGTCCGCACGGACACACTCCCGGACAGTCCATGCGGGCGGCACCTGGAGCTGGGTGGCCGGTGGCACGCTCGACACAATCCCTGGACCGGAACGGCGCACGCGGTCTGGGGAGAGGGATTGCTTCTTGCGCCGGGCGGAATCCGATGCGCGGCCGACGCCCGAATGGTGGCGCTCGCGTTCCTCCGCTCCTATCCGGACGCGTTCGCGGTCAGCAATGCCAACGCGATCTTCCTTGGCGCGTTTCATGAGCGTGGCAAGTGGGCCGTGCATTTCCGGCAAGTCGCAAACGGGCTGCCCGTCGTCTCCGCGCGAGCCTTCGTTCTGCTGACGGACGAAGGCATGGCGGCGGCTTTCGGATCGGACTTCTTCCCGGACGGGTTCGGGAGTCCCGTTCCCGGGATGGATGCGTCCTCGGCGATTGCGCTGGCGGCTTCGCAACTGGGCACGGTCCCCGATGCTTCCGGGGAAACCTCGGCGGATCTGGTCTACATGCCCGCGCCGGGGGTGGAGGCGTTTGTTCCGACGCTGGCATGGCGTGTCCGATTCTCCAGCGAAGTTCCACTCGGAGAGTGGGAGGTGTTTCTGGACGCGCACTCGGGCGACCTTCTGGGGCGACGAAATCTGAATCACACGCTGGAGGTGGCGGGGACGGTGCTGGCGGAGGCGGAGTGCCCTTCCTACTGCGATGGATACGCCCCGGTGCCTTCGTCAAGTCAGATGGTGGGGGTGATCGGTGTGGACTCCACATGGACCGACTCCTCCGGGTACTTCTCCGTTCCCGTCTCCGGCGCGGGGTACGCGCTCCTGAAGATGGAACTTTCGGGTCTGTGGATCGATGTGGACCGATCGTACGGGCAGGACGCAACGCACTTCGAAATGGTCTCTCCCGGGAGCCTCCTCACGATCTCCTGGGACGATCAGAACTCCCTGCCCGACGAACGGGATGCCTTCATCAATGGCAACCGCGCGCACGACTTTCTGAAGACGATCGATCCGGGGTTTGTCGGGATGGATCGTCCCGTCACGACACGGGTCGGCCGATCGGACGGGTACTGCCCGGGAAACGCGTGGTGGGACTTCGCCGACGGATCCATCAACCTCTGCGCGGAGCAGGGGGCCTATGCGAACACGGGGCGGATTTCGGATGTCCTGTACCACGAGTACGGGCATGGCGTGACGAATGGAATCTACACCGCAGGCGGAACCACGGATCCCCCCAACGATATGCACGAAGGGAACTCGGACATTCTCGCGAATCTCATGACGGGAAGTTCGGTCATCGGCGTCGGGTATTTCGACGGAGACTGCGTGACCGGCGTTCGGGATTCAGAGAACACGCTCCAGTGGCCGGACGATGTGGTCCCCGGCCAGCCTCACACCAGCGGTCAGATTCTCGCCGGTTTTCACTGGGATGCCTGGCGGGAACTTCGAGCCTCTCTGCCGGAAGCCGAAGCGGACTCCGTGGCGCGCGCCGTGTGGCATTACTCCCGCGTGCTCGGGCTTCCGCAGACCTTCCCCGACCAAGTGCTGTGGTCGTTCTGGGCGGATGATGTCGACGGGAATCTCGACAACGGCACGCCGCACCACGAAGACCTCTGCGTGGCGGCCACAAACCACGGCTTCGAATGTCCGCCGGTTCTTGTCGGCGTGCTGATTTCACACACACCCCTCGGGCACTGCCCGGACACCACTTCCCGACGAGAGGTCGTGGCGGACATCGTGTCCACTGAGGGTCCACTGGATCCGTCGGAAGTCCGGCTGGCTTATCGTGTGAACGGGGGCGCTTTCCAATATGTTCTGATGGCACCGGAAGGCACGCAGGACCGATATCGAGCAGAGCTCACGGAGCTTGGGGGAATGGGCGAAGTCGAGTACTACCTGCATGCCAAGGACATCTATGGAAACGAAGGGATGAATCCGGCGGCGGCTCCCGGGGAACTCCACGAGTTTGACCTGACCGTTGCGTACGACGACCTGGAGTCCGGCGGACCGGGGTGGACCGTGGGTTACGCGGGAGACGATGCCACGACCGGGATCTGGGAACTTGTGGACCCGATCGGGACGATGGCGCAGCCGGAGAATGATGCCACTCCTGACCCGGGGGCGATGTGTTTCGTCACGGGTCAGTGCGAGGGGATGCAGTGTCATGCCGGGTGCACGCTGGGTTGCAACGATGTGGACGGGGGGGCGACCACGCTCCTTTCCCCGGTGTTCGATGTGAGTTGGGCGGACAACGCGAAGGTGAAGTACGAGCGCTGGTATTCCAACCAGACGGGGACGGCCCCGAGAACGGACATCTGGGAGGTGGAGATCTCCAACGACGGCGGAGGCAGTTGGTTCAACATCGAGTACACGCAGGAGCCGGCACTTTCGTGGCAGAGCGTGGAAGTGGATGTTCGCGAGATGTTCGGGACACCCGGGCAGGTGCAGGTGAAGTTCGTCGCCAGCGACACGGGGGACCCTTCGCTGGTGGAGGCGGCGGTGGACGAGTTCCGCGTGCTGGCCGGAACCGGGCAGCCCACGGGTGTGGCGGATGCGGTCATCGCCACGAGTGCCTTGGCGCTCTCGCCGGCCCACCCCAATCCGGTGCCCGGCACGACATGGGTGGACTATGCGTTGCCCGCGAGGGGAGCCGTCTCTCTTTCCGTGTACGATGTGAGCGGGAGGCTCGTGCGGACGCTCTTCTCCGGAGTGCGGGAGTCCGGTACGCATCGCGCCCGCTGGGATGGCCGGGACGCGCACGGCGCGGAGGTGATGGCGGGCGTCTACTTCCTGCGCCTTGCGACGGATGACGGCGCTCTCACCCGGAAGATGACGGTAGTCCGTTAGCGGATCAAGTCCGCGATGGACACGGTCCTGGCATTGCCCGATCGGCAGCGCCCGGGGGAGGGGTCCGGAATCCGGACTTGCTTATTCTTCTTCAATGAACAACAGTATAGCGCAGCTGTACGATGACTTGCCCCTGAACAGTTACTTGCGGCCGTCACACGGTTGGCAGACCCGGCGCCGCGCTGGCCGCCCTTGCCGCTGAAGCGAAGGGCGGTCGCCGGGCGGAGAAATCAAAGGGAGGATGCATGAAGGCACTTCAGGCAATGTTGGCCCTGGCTCTGATATGCGCCGCTTTGGGCCCTATCCGTGGAATGGCTGAAGAGCAGGATGGAATCACTCTTCCGAAGGCGCCAATCCAAGTCAAGACTGTCCTGTACTACAGGGACGGAGGCACGACGGGACTTGTTCTGGAGGATTCTGATGGCAAGGAGTTCAAGTTGTGCCTCGACGGTCGTATGCAGAAAGAAGAGGTGGGGACGCCGCTTCAGCCTTGGCTTCTCTATGTGGGGGCGACCCATCCGCTAGACACGGGCGCCGTGATGATCGCCGAAGGCGGAGTGGAGGAGAAAGCGATTCTGACCACACTGGAAACCTGGTTGTCGGACAATGTGTCCGACGAGAAGCGGGAGAAACTGCTCACCGCCAAGGGTGTCCCGGGTCTGTCAGTGCAGGAGGTCGATCAGTTGCGCATCCTTCGCGTGGTGAACTACCTCAAGAAGAGGAATGAGCCGAACAAGAGCATGGACCACGACAGGACATAGTCGCGTTTCCAGCGTGTCTATGTCCTGCGGGTCATGCTTGGTCGGTCGGAACACCCGGGCAGGTGAAGTTCGTTGCCAGCGACACGGGGGACCCTTCGCTGGTGGAGGCGGCGGTGGATGAGTTCCGCGTGATGGCCGGGACGCGCACGGCGCGGAGGTGATGGCGGGCGTCTACTTCCTGCGCCTTGCGACGGATGACGGCGCTCT